>CAYWTU010000221.1:0-6836 GCA_964461275.1 uncultured Pirellulales bacterium
CGGCAGTGTCAGCCGCATGTCGCTCAGACGACTCATCAGCGCCCGCCGACGCGGCTACACCGGCTCGATCCAGGCGGCCAGGAGAAGGGCATCCCGGGCCCGCTCGACGGAGCCCATGTCGGTAATGTATCGCTGGGCTCGCTTGAGGCCACGCTGCGTCTCGGGCGCCCAGAATTCCTTCTCCATCATCCGACTCTTCGTTTTTTGGACGTGGTTGCGCTGGACATGGATGCGCCGCTTGGCCAGTTTTCGAATCACCACACGAGAACCGACCTCCGGCCCCAACTCCGTCAGCGCCATCCGAATCGCGTGGGACTTTGTTTTACGTCGATTCCACATGCTCTCACCGTCCTTTCGTCTGACAGGGTCGCCCAACGACGCCTATCAGAACGGACGGACAGGCCGGAATCCAGCCGGCGGGTGCATGAGACAGCCAGGACGGCTAGGGCGATGCCGGGGCGCCTGCACATCGCCCTAAAATGCGCGGCATTTCGCCCAAGACCAAGTACGCCCTTCCCGCCCCCGGTGAAGCGCGTCGTCCGCACCACGCCCCGGCCCCCGATCACGCACCACCCCGGCGCCGTCGGCGGGTGGCCAACACGGCTGCCAGGCCGATCACCAACAGCGCCAGCGACGACGGCTCAGGCACGGCCTGGAATTCGACCAGGAACTGTGAGATTGGGAGCCCATTGAGACCGGAGTCGAAGAGATCGTTCCACGCATACGTCGATTGGCCCGACAGGAAGAGGTGGACGTAGTGTTCGGCATTCTTGAGGTTATTTGGTTCACCAACGTTCCAAGCAGTGTAGGACAAGGGTTCACCCGTGACCCATTGAAAGCTCCCCTCTTGGGCAACATCGGTCAGACCGATCCAGGCCCCGGGGTAGCCGATCGGGAACTTGCTGACGAGGAAGTCTTGTTCCGCCGCACTGCCCATCGTCGCCAAGTGTCCGGGCAGTCCCTGGAACGAAAGTTGATCGGCCTGTTGGTTGGCCATCGTCCAGAAAACGGGGCCCGGTTGAACCAGGTCATACCAATGGTCGTTGCCCCCATCCGATGACGGCCACTGGACTGGCGCCGCCCCGCACTCCAGGCTTCCGGCGCTCAACACGATGGCGAGGCCTAGGGCAAGTGTTCCTTGCATCCGATGGTTCCGAACCAACTTCGCGGCTGCACTACCGGCATACCGGCGCCGCCAGACCACGATGGCCATCAGGCCCATGGCCAGGAGCACCAGCGAAGATGGCTCGGGCGTGAGCCGTACGTTATCGATCCCGACCTCGCGGTTGCCGGTGGCGATGTTCGAGGCGTCCATGCCAACGTAGAACCCGGTCACGCTGTGCAACACGGCCGGAAGCGGGTCGTTGCCCGCGGTTCCCAAGACATCAAGTTGCTGCCAGTCGGGCGATGTGAAGGGGGCCAGCCGCGTGTGCCACTGTCCGACGAGCGACAGCGCCTGGTTGAAAACATAGGTGGTGTCGTTGGGGCCGCCCCGCAGCACGACCGCGCTGGCGGCAATGGTGTGGCTGCCGTGCGGGTAGATGAACTCGTCCCACGCCACCCCGGTGTACCCGCTCAGATCGCCGGTGAACGCGGCCGGCGCCTGCGCGTTCAGCCCACCGCCATGCGGCACCGTGTCGAGCGACACCATGAAGCCGCCCGGGTTGCCCCCCACCGTGTCGAGTTGCAGGCTGCCGCCAAACGGCAACGCCTTGGTCCAACCCTGAAGGGTGCCGTCGTAGAACGTCGCCCAAGGCGCCGCGTGAACGCTCGAACTCAGCGCTGTCAGCGCCATTACGACGAGCGCCCAACGACTTGTCGACCGCCAAAGTTTCGCTGCCACCATTTGATTACTCCTGTGCAAAGATGCCGATGTGTGGATGCACCGAGGAGTTGACGGCATCGACCGCGGGCCATCATCCGAACGAGGCTGCCAGCCGAAACACAACGCGAGCGCATCACGGCGCCATGTGCGACGCCGATGCCGACAGCCGACGAAATCGGCGGCTGCCCATGACCCATCGGTCAGGCTGGACCTGGATGAGAAGGCGTGGCGCCGCACGGCAAGGAACCGGCGACGTCCGCGGCAGAATGCAGTAGCTGCTCCCGATTGCGGTAGAGTCGTCTACCGACAGATGGCCTGGATTATGGCGAGGGGGTGTGACACCTTTGGTCACGCCCTGGAGATTTTTTGAAGATTTTTGGGCCGTTCGTGGCGGCGTCATGGCTGGGAGCATCCGTCGGCCGCGGCACGAATCGCACGTCGAGCAGCCTGGCGCGAACGATATGGGCCAGATTCAGGAACATAGCGTCCTCACTTGCGCCTCCATGGTGGCCGGCGCTGAGGTAGATCCCACTGCCCGTCAGCAGCAACCGGTATGGTTGGACCGTGAGCGTCTGGACCGATATTTCGCAGTCGCCGCGAAACTCCACCTGGGCCACACGGTGCTGAAGGATGCCGCGCGACAACGTCGCCACAACGCCCCTCATGGCAGCGGGAGAATGGCCTGGCTCAGCGAAATGATCTTCGTAAGCCTGCCGCTGCCGATCGTATTGTCGCATCGCGGATTCTGAGCATGCCGTCGACAATCTGGCCCAGAGCCCGTCCATCGCCTGCGCCACCAGAGAGCCGGCCAATGGACGTAGGAGTTCCTGGGCCAGGGAAACGGCCAACAGGTCGTAGCTCGTAACGTTGGCTGGCGGCATTGATTTCGCCACGAGCATCTGCCACACGACGCCATCCCCGCTGCCACGCGATTCGACGGCGTACCCGGCGGCTTGCAGGGCCTCGATGTCGCGCCGTACCGTTCGCGTGGACAGCGTCGTGAGGCCCAACTGTTGGATGAGGTCGCTGCAAAGCTGGTCCAACGACAACCCTTGGCGCGATTCGGCCAGGAGCCGCAGGATGCGGTGCTGTCGGATGAGTTGTTCGCCGCGTGCCATGTGCGCCCCAGCCCAGTACGGCGGGCACATGGCATCGCGCCGAAAGGCGGCCGACCAGAGCCCGATCGGTGGTGGATGCGGCGCCGCGGCGCATAAAAGGAGCGCCGAACCAGCGCCGCTCCAGAGAGCCCCGCCAAGGGCCACACGAAACAGCACCTGGCCGACGCTCCCTTGCGGAAGCGCGGTCCAAGCGCCTGCTTTCGTGTGTTCAGGAGTCGGTGAAGACTCCTGTTGGCGGTTTCTCTGGAAGCAGATACTTGACGCTCGCGCGTCAGTTCGAATTGTCAGCGCGGCCGGTTTGGTCGTCGCGCTCGTGCGGATTCGGTCCTTGTCTTGGTGGATTGCAGGCCCGGGATCATCCCCGGCCACATCGCCAGCGTAATGCGGCGCCGGCGGAACGGCAAACGTCATCGGGCCGGGGCGTTGGGGCAATGCCTACGGCGTCTGAACGCGACGCCGACGCTGCCCGAACGATACTTCGTGGCCTCCGCGGACGGCAGAGGTAAGCCACCGCCTTCCGCTTCCTTGCCGCCGTCTACGGCCCGAGCGCCGTCGGGCGCCACTGCCTACGGCCGATGGGCCGCAAGATGCGGGCCACTTTGGGAGTTCCCTGCGGCAGCGTAAGATAGAAGTAGCAGCACCAAGCCCCTGCCAGGTTTAGCCATGACCTTTCGCGGACACATTCAAAACGGCGTCGTCGTGTTCGATCAGCCGGTCGCCCTGCCTGACGGCACACCCGTCGCGGTTCAGTCGCTGGCCGAAAGTGAGCGCGGTCAACGGGCGGCCGACGAACCCACCTTGTTCGATCGGCTCCAGGGTGTGATCGGCAAGGCCCAAGGGTTGCCCGCGGACTTCGCGGCCCAGCACGATCACTACATACACGGCACGCCGCGCCGATGAAACCGGTCTTCGCCGACACCTACTACTTCTTAGCGTTGGTCAACCCGCATGATGCCGGCCATGCGGCCGCGGTCGCCTACTCCCAACAGCCTTATCTGCGTTGCATCACGACGACCTGGGTGCTGGTCGAGGTGGCCGACGCGCTTGCATCGCCGGAGACGCGGCAGGTGGCAGCGCAGCTCATCGAGCGCATCCTGGCGGACCCGGCAATCGAGGTGGTTCCTGCCAGCCAGGCCTTGTTCGACCGCGGCCTGGAGCTTTATGAATCGCGGGCCGACAAGCGCTGGTCGCTGACCGATTGCATCTCAATGACGGTCATGCAGGAACGAGGTCTGACCGAAGCCCTCACCGGAGACCGTGATTTCGAACAGGCCGGCTACCGGGCCTTGCTGGCAGAGTAATGGTGGAGCGCTGCGGAACCGGAGTATGTCGCGTGGACGAAGTTGCTGTTCGCGCCTCGGACGTCCGCGTCGAGTGATGCGCAGCGGGAGCTGAACCAACCCCTTAGGGCCGTCCCGCCAAACTCAATGATCGCACAACGAATTCGGTTGGCGCTGGTAGGTGGGGATCGACGCTGGCTGCGTAGTCCCACGCCGGCCAACCTGTTGAGTTTCGAGCGGGCACACCTGGCAAACTGCCCGGCCTTCAACTACCTGTTCTCTGGCCCTTGCTGGGGCCGAAACCGCAGCGCGATATCGCCCGGTACCTGCTGGGCCAGGTGATACTCGTAGCTCGGCCCCTCTGCCACCTTGCGGGCCAGTTCAGCTATTTGGGCGTCGGTCGTTTCCCAGTTTCCGTCGTCGGCCCCCATATCATCTTCCTCAGTATCGTCCGGCAGCCTGTCGTCATACAGGTCGTGGTCGATCCTGTCGGGCGGCTCCGATGGCAGGACGGTCGGGGCCGTTGCATCGTACGGAGTGGGCGGCGTGGTCGGCAGTTCGGTGGTGTCCAGCGAAGCGGCGGCAGTGTGTTGCTGCGCGGCTGTGGGCGACGTTGGCGGCATCGCGTGGCTGGACTGCTCAGACGCCTGGGTGGCGGCAGGCAGCGTGGGTGAGGTGTCGGCGCTGACCGCGGTGGCGGCCTTGGGTGCGGCCTGCGGTAGCCGGCGCTGCACCTCGAGCAGTTGCTTGAGCGCCCGTTGATACTGCCGCTCGGCGGCCGCCAGTTGCCGGTTCATCTGTTCGGCCAGCTTGCCGCCATGCCGAACGGCCTCGGCCACCAAGAAGTGGCCGGCCTGCACCTGCGCAAAAGACACGACGACCTGCTCGACCTGCAAAGCTACCAACGGCCGCCGATCGTCTCCCAACAGCTCGCGCCGCAGTTCGTCCATGCGGCGCTGTAGGGCTTCACGGACCAGCAGATCGTTGGGCGCCGCGAGCGCCAGCCAGGCGTTGATCGCCGGACGCGCCAGGTCACTGGCGGCCCGCCAAAGTTTGGGGTGGGCATCCAATAACGCCCGCAGTTCGGCTATCGCCCGACGATCGCCACGCCGGGCCCTTGCCTGCAAATCCTGCAGCCGTTCCTGAATGGTCGGCGTGCGGATGGACTGCACCGGCCCGTCGTCAGCGGCCGCTTGCGGATGTCGCAGCAGCATGTCGGATCCTCCTTCGTTTTCGCCATGGGCCGCCATTCGAACGATGGTGACCGTGGGCAAGTAATGTAGCGCTATTGAGTTGTTGCACGGCCTGCCGAAACACCCGCGTGAGCCGGCAGGCGGCGCGGACCTGCTGGCGATACCAGGCCCGCATCTGACGTCGGAACCGGCGGTCTTCGGCCAGGCCGGCCTCGACCTCGGCCGGCGCGCCCCGGCCAAAGTATTCGCTGGTGACGCGGCCGCTGCGGCGGACCGAGCGGTAGAGGTAGAGTTTTTTTCCGCGCTGGCGGTAAGCCATGGTGTGGGTCCCTTGCGCTACAGTGAAGCGAATCAACGAATTGGTAGTTTGGGCTGGTCTCGATCCATCCGAGCGTGTCGCGGCTTGTCTGGTTCAGGGCGGGCAGCCCGTGGCGGTTCCCTATCCGGCCGCAGCGGCCGGTAACGTGGCCCTTCGACGGCGCGATTTGGGGGTGCGCTGGCCTGATCGGTGCGGTGGTGTCAGGGCAGTTGTCGACGACACAGCGGCCTCGACGGCCACCGGCGCGGCGATGGAGGACCCGCTTGTGGGGACTGGCGACGTGGCGACCTGGTGTTCGATGGGGTTTTGTGCAGCAGCCGTAAGTGGCGCGGTAGCGGTGCCGAGGCGATCCACGGCTTCGTGGGCGGTGTGGGCGGAGCGGCGATGGGCGGTCGCGTCGGCCTCCTGCAAGCTGGGCAACAACTTCAGCAACTGCAGTTGGGTCCGGCCGTCCGTCGGGTTCAGCGACCTGGCGGCCAGCCAAATCCGCCGCCACAGGGTGGTCTGGGCGTCGGTGCGGAAGAACTCGGCCAACTCCTCGAACCGTTCCGGCCGGTAGGCGCCGTCGAAGCCAGCCATGACAGCGTTCAACAGCACGGGGCCGCCGCAAAACCCTGCGAGTTGCCAAAGCGTGTGGAAGTCGCCCGGATCGAGGCCCTGATGAATTTGGGGCCCAACAACTTGATGCAGGATGTAGGATTTTGCCGCCAACCTCGCACGAACGTCGAAGAACGCCGCCTCGTAAGCGCCGATTGTTGCGGGCGCCAAGGCCAGCAGTCCGCCGATCTCTATATCGTTCTGAGCGGCCAAAATCCGGGCCTGCACTTCGGCGACGATCGGCGTACCTCCCCCTGACCACAGCCGCCAGGCCTCGATTAATCCTGGCCACCGACGCGCCAGCGCTAGACGTGCTCGATCGCTTCCACATCGCGGTAGTTCAGCTTGAAACCGCCGCAGGCGTCGAACCCACAGATCGCGGACCCACGGCCGCTTCACGTGACGCACCCGCCGGTCACGCAAGTAGCCAGCCAACCGCCACCGCCAATCGGCGGGCCGGAACGGGCTGTTGGGCAACAGATCAACCAGGCGAACGTCGTCCAT
>CAYWTU010000222.1:0-6818 GCA_964461275.1 uncultured Pirellulales bacterium
TGCGTTCCAAGTTGCAGTCGGAACGTGCCGCCCGTCGGATTGTCGGAAATCTTTCGAACCTGTACTTCGTTGGCCTCGTACCGCCCGTCGGTCACAATCGGGCCGGCAAGGTCCGCGCCATTGTCGACCCCCAGACGGCGCGCGTAGACGCCCAAGTCGTCTCCCAGGCCGTTGCCGCTCCAAACGAACATCGCGTTGCCGTTGTGGTCCAGCCCCACGCCAGGGTAGCGCTGATCGCCGACAATCGTGGTGGGAACGCGGAACTCGCCGCCAATGCTGCCGCCGCGTCCGAACGCGCCGCTGGAAAGCAGATCGTTGCGGGCGTAGCGCTGGGCATAGACGCCGTAGCTGGTGGCGATGCCCAACTGCGAGGGGTCGTCTTGGAAGCTCTCCCAGGCGATCGTGAAATCTCCGTCGGCGTCCATGCTGACGCGGGAATACTGCTGATTGTTCTTGCCAAACGTGTTGACCAGGAATTCGTCGCCAGAGGGCGACGTGCCGCTGATTTGCAGCGACCAGCCCGTCAGCGTGCCAATCTGACCGACGGCGGAGTCGGCCACCACCAGCTTCCAATCGCCTTGTCCGCGCGTGCCGTCGAACGAAGACAGCGCGCCGGCCGGCCTGAATCGACCGGTGAACGGCGCGGCGCCGTTGGCAATCGCCACGCCCGCCTCGTCGTCCAGAACCGTGCCGCTGAAGTTGCGGCCCAGCCCGCCGATGCCTCCGAACATCGTCACGCCCAGGTTGCCGTTGAGCGGATCCTGGTCGGGACCGGCAAGCGAGACGATGACGTCGGAATCGCGAGTGTGCGTGATGTTCACCGTCAGGTTGACGTCGGTGACGATGAAATCGCCCGGCACAGTGATCTCGGACACGCCGAAGCCGGTCCCGTCGGCGATGTTCAAGGGCACGTCGGTGCTGGTGAAATTCAGCGTGAACGACTGTGCCGGGACCGGGTCGCCGCTGCTGGTGAATCGCCGCGCAAAAACGCCGTTTTCTCCATTCTCGCCGGCGCCGTAGCCGTTCCCCACGCCGTCCTGGCCGTAGCTGGTCCAGGTGACGACGAAGTCGCCGTCCAGGTCCATCGCCACGCTGGAATACTGCTGATTGCCCGAAACGGTCTGGTTGACGCGGAACTCGGGCGTCTGCGCACCGCTATTGGCCACGCCGTACAGGAATTGTGCACCGGCAATGTCGTCCAGTTGCGGCCCTATGAACGATGTATTGTAAAACGGGTTCATCAACGAGTTGGGAACGTCCGTGTGACCCAGGCCGATGGCGTGACCAATCTCGTGAGCCGCCACCTGAAAGATGTCGAACCCACCGCCGCTCGTCCCAATGGTCCAAACTTCGTCGACGTCAAAGTGCAGGTCGCCGGCGGCGAAAGCGTTGTTCTCGGGCGGGAAAAACGCGTGAGCCAAGACCGCCGCAGCCCCGTCGATCACATGCCCGCCAATGCGAATGTCCGCGGGCCCAGGAGAGCCAAAAGGCTCGCCGCCGTCGAGGACTTCCACAAACTGAATGTTCGCGTAGTTCGACCAGGCGTCGAACGCCCGGCGAATCTCTTGTTCAAAACCCGACGGCATGAACTCGTCCAGCGCGACGTTCGTCCAACCGTCCTCCAGGTTGTTGCTGTCCAGGACGCCACTGGCCATGAACGAATAGGTCACCACGGCGCCGGTGCCCCGCTCCGCCAATCCCCATTTGCCGGGAGACGTGGGCCCCAATTCAAATTCGTCAAAAATCGGGCCCGAGGCGGGTCCCGCGAAGATGCTCCCAGACGCCAAACCATCGCTGCCGCCGAGACTTCCCCGGGCCACTTCGTTCTGAGTTCCCGGGCCGGCCAAGAGTTCGCTGCTGGCGTACAACTTGGCGTAGATGTTGGATTCAAAGGGGCTGTCGCCGTCCTGGCCGAACCCAGTCCAGGTGACCACGAACTTGCCTTCGGCGTCGTTGGCCAGTTGCGGAAACATCTGGTTGCCGACGGTGGTGTCGTTGATCAAAAATTCACCCGGTTCGCCGTCGGCCCGGGTGGTGACCACGGCCGACGTTTCCGAGCCGTCGATAAAATTCCAACTCGGGATGAGTTGCGAGAAATTCTTATTGCCGTCGCGGCCGATAAACGTGATCACGTATCGGTACGCGCCCTTCGATTCAACCTTGACATCTAGGATCGGATTCAGCGCGTTCGGCCCGCGTAGGGCGTTCTCCAAGCGTTGGGCGAACACGGCGCCGAAATTGGCCGTCGTGAAATCGATCGGCCCGAAGGTCTGGTCGCCGACGATTTCGTCGCCGATCAGTTGCAGCGTCAGCGTGCCCTCCGTCGGCTCGCCATCGATGGTCAACTGTTGCACTTCGTTGATGTCGCCAATCGCAACGCCCGCCGCGTTGAACCGCCGCGCATAGATTCCGTAGCCGCTGCCGTCCTGACCGTAGCTTTGCCAGGCGATCACAAAATCGCCCTGCGCATCGACGGTGACGGTGGAGTACCGCTGAATGCCCTCGGTGAATGTGTTCGCCCGAAGGGTGGCGCCTTGCGGTTGGCCCAACGAGTTGAACCGCTGGGCATAGACGTCCCAATCGGCGTCGAGCGGATTGCCGTAGCTGCTCCAGGTGACGACAAAGTCGCCGTCGCTGTCGACCGCCACCGCCGGGTTGGTCTGTTCGCCGGCCACATAGTCGCCGACGTTGACCAATTGCTCGATGCCGATCTTGGTCCCCTGCTTGTCGTAGCGTTGCAGGAAAATGCCGGTCGAATCGCCGCTGCCGTTGCCCGCCCACACCACGACCGAGGCGCCGGTGGCGTCCGTGGCCACATGTTGCGGGCTTTCGGGAAGCGTCAACTGATTGCCGCTGACCGTTGTGTTGACCAGCCCCTCGCCGCCGATGCTGGCCACGACGTCGAACTTCAAGCTGAAGCCTACACCGTTCTCCAGATTGCCGAAGCTCGCCAGCGGATTGGTGACCAGGTCGCGGATATTCTTGAGCGCCACCAATTCATAGCTGCCGCTGGGCAGCGCCGGCGTGCCGCTCTGCGGGCCGTTGCCGTCCAGGCTCAACACCGCTTCCCATTTGCCCGTGGCCGGGTTGAGGCTGAAGGTTACGGTGCGGACCGCGTTGAGCACCTCCACGCCGTTCTTGAGCAGCTTCCAGTTTGCCCGGTTGGTCACCTCATTGACGCCGTTGGTGCCGGCGTTGCCGTCGTCGAACACCTGCTCGTCGAACGTCACCGTCAGTTGCGTGACGTTGTCCACCACCTGCATGTTGTCCAAAATTCGCCGTCCGCCGCTGACAACATTGGTCACCAGCGGGCCCACCGCGTCCACCGTCTCGTTGTAGCGCTTGGCGATAATGCCGTGCGAATCGCCGATCCCCAGGCCGAAGGCGAATCCGTCCCACACAATGATCGCGTCGCCGTCGGGCTCGACGGCGATCGTGGGATGCCGCTGCACGCCCCGCACGGTCGATTGATTGACGAGCAGCGAGGGAAAAATCACATAGCCGGGGCCGCTGGCGCCCGTTGGGAAAAGGATGGTTTCTCCGGTGTCATTGTCCGTCACATCGATGAACGACGCCGGATTGAACGCCCGCAGCCAAATGTCGCTATTCGTCGGGTCAAACGGCTCGCCGTTGGGTATTCCAAAATCCTCGAGATCGCCGCTGCCGCTGTAGGTTATGAACAGTGTTCCGTCGGCCGACATCGCTGCCGAAGGATTGTACTGCTGACCCGCCCAGGGCGAGAGAAAGATCGGGCCCTCGTCGTCCGGCTCAATGGTGAACACGGGGTTCACCAGAGTGTCTTCCGCGAACAGTGACGGCCGGGCGTCGTAGTGATAACGACGCATGTAGATGCCCCACGAGTCGGCCGAATCGTTGTCGGTGACGACGTCGTTGTCCTGATAGCTTTCCCAGGTGACCGTGAAGTTGCCTTCGCGATCGACGGCGATCTGGGGGTTGCGCTGTTGGTCGGCCTCGCTGCCGACGTCGATCATGCCGCTTCCGCGCGGGTTGTCGTCCGTTTGGTTGCTCCACGGATTACCGCCAGGCCGGTCCACGTCGAACGGAAGCGTGAGCGGGGCGCCGTTGGCGTCGAACAGCCTCGCTTGAACCTCCGATCCCACGAACGACGATTCGAAATCGCGAATCCGGTCTTCCCAGGCGATCATGAACGCGCCGTTTGGGGCCACGCCCACGCTCGGGTTCGATTCCGAAAAGACTCCGGGCAGGTTGCTGACGTTCACCCGGAACTCGCTCCCCAGCGGCACTCCCTCGTACGAAAATCGCTGCGCCTTGACGTTGTTGAAAAAGTTGGCGTCTTGGGACTGGCTTTCCCAGGCGACGACGAAATTGCCAAAGTAGTCCGTTCCCACCGCGGGATTGATCTGCGGACCCACCGTCACCGAATTGACCCGAAACGGCGGCGACAGGGCGTTGCCCAGGGGATCGAAACGGCGGGCGAAGATTTCGGCGCTGCCGTCATAAGGCCCCTGCTCGTCACTCTGCCAGACGACAACGAAGTCGCCGTCGGCGTCCATGGCCACCGAGGCGTTGCGCTGATTGCCCTGCGTAAACTCCGGATGACCCGCAAAGGCGTTGACTTGAATCTCCGTCCGCAGATTGGCGTTCCGGTCGTAAACCCGCGCAAACACGCCGGCGCCGTCGCCATCTTCGCTGTTGCCGTTTAGGTCTTCGTAGCTGGTCCAAACCACGACGAAATCGCCGTCGTGGTCCACTGCCACTGAACGGTTGCTAGGTTCCGTTTGGTTGGCAAATGGGAAAAAAACCTCAAGCGGGTCCGGCGGTTCAGGGAAGTTGTCGTCGCGCAAGTCGGCCAACCGCTGTTCGAACGCAACGCTGGCGTCGCTGTTGATCCGAAACTCGCCGCCCAATTCCGTGAACGCCATCAGCCGGCGATCCTCGAGCGGCTCCAATCGGGGCGTGCGCCGTAGGCTCTTGCGCAACGACGGCCCGCGCAGTTGGGGGGCCGCCTTTTTCTTCGCCTTCGATCGTTTTCGTGACCAGCGTCCAAACGACATGGGAACTTCCCTTAGCTTTCACCGGCGCCCTCGACGCCGCGCTGCGACCGATGTGGTCTGCCGCGCGTCGACGCCTCGTTTACCCGGTTGATAAAGTCGCGTGCTTCCGCAGTTGTGTACTCGTGTTCGACTCGCCGCCTCATGCGTTCTTTTCAAACCGCGCCAGCCAGCGCGGCCGACGGTTCTTCGTGGTCCGTCGCCGGCTCCGTCGGCGCCTGCCCAGCTTCGCCCTTAACTTCCAGCGGCGCTTCTTTGCTCTTGCGCAGCCACCAGCATGATTGGGGATGAGTGATCCCTTGCCGCACGGCCTCCTTGTCCGCGTTCAAGAGCATCGGCCGCTGCACGCCGGGAAGGAACTGCACGTCGTACAGCTCCGTGCAGCCCGAGCTGAACTCGAACGTGCCCACGTGCGACCCGCTTTGCAGATCCACGACGGCCACGCCGCATTGCAGTTTCTCGTGCCGGTCTTGAATCGGCAGCCCGCCAAAAATGTGCTTCTCGCGAACGTGCGACATGCCGATCACCGCGTACCGACCGACAAACGTCAGCCCCCGCAAGTACCCCGGCAAGGCACACACCACCGCCTTGCGGCCCGACTTCGGATCGACCAGCAGCAACTCGCCCATTCCCGAGTTGAGCGCCCATAGTTGTCCGCCGTACCACCGCGGCGAATGCGGCATGCACAGCCCGTCGGTCACCATTTCGCCGCTGCTGACGTCCAAGATAACGCCCCCTGTGGCTTTGCCTTCGCGCCAGCCACCCGGCGTATCAGTCGTCCCCAGCGCGGTGACGTACTTCGGCTCGCCGTTTTGCATCGCCAGCCCGTTCAAATGGCAGCGGTCTTCGGGAACCAAGTCGGTCACGAACGGCGGCCGCCACATCGGTTCGAAGCTGAATTCGTCGCTCAGCCGGGCCAGGCAGCTAAATCGCGTGTTGACCACCCACAACTGATCGCGACCATAAGCCACGTCGTGGGCGTGCAAGTCGCCCGTCAAATAGCGAACCCGCGGTAAGTACAACGCGTCGTACCGGCCCGGCTCGTCTTCCAGGTATTCGTAGGCCAGCGGCGCCGCGTTGGCCAGCAGCCACAACTCGTGGCGCGTCACCAGCGCCAACTTATTGCCGCTCACGGCCAGCCCCAACGGCTTGGGAAACTCACGCATCAATAGGGTCAATTGTCGACCGTCCCAACCCACCAGCGCTACTTTGCCGGCTTGATAGGTCGTGATCGCCAAGCTTCCCTGGCTCTGCGCCAACCACTGCGAAAATCCTTCGCTGGCGCCGCATTCAATCCGTACGTTTGGGTCTTCGGCCATCGAATGGTTCATCGTCTGCCCCCAGTGGAGAATGGGCCGATGCGGCGCAAAACACCAGCGCGCTGCAACTCGGCTAAAGTGATCTGGCGAACGGCTGCCCGCGCCCAAACGCGCGGCAACCACGCCGCCAGCGCAGGACACAACAGCAGCCGCGCATGTGCCGGCCGCGCGCAACTCCAGCGCAGTCTGTAACTGAGCGCACGGACAAACACCGGCCAGCCGACCGGCGAACCGTCGTTACAGACGCCAACCCGACACTGGAGGTGAGCGTGCCTCTGTTCTCGTGCCATCTGTTCCGTTAGCGCCGAATGCCGAATCGGCCGGCAGGTTCCGACTGCCGCCGCGGGCAAAGGGTGTTTCAGCGCATGGCGTTATGAAAACCGACAATACCGCCCAAGTCAATCAAATTGCGCGCTCGACCAGCCCAGGGCCGCCGTTGCCCTACGCGTCGAAGGACCGACTTGGC
>CAYWTU010000223.1:0-6807 GCA_964461275.1 uncultured Pirellulales bacterium
GACGACATCGGCATGTGTTACGAGGCCAATCACGCGGCCAAGGAATACCTGTCGAAGGGGGACATTCAGTCGGCGGCCATGATGATGCCCTGCCCCTGGGTCGGTGAGTTTGCCGCCTGGTACAAGGAGAATCCGCAGCACGATTGCGGCCTGCACCTGGCCATGAACGCCGAATGGAAATGGTATCGCTGGGGACCGGTGGCGCCGAAGGAAAAGGTGCCCGGCATGTTGGACCCGCAAGGTTTTTTGTGGAGCGACACGCCGCTGACGGTGCTCAAGGCCAAGGCCACGGAAATCGAGACCGAGATTCGAGCCCAAATTGAAAAAGCGTTGTCGCTGGGGATCAAGCCGTCGCATGTCGACACCCACATGGGAACGCTGTACGGGCGGCCCGATTTTGCCGCGGCGTACATGAAGGTGGCGCAGGAATACCGCATCCCGGCCATGGTCCTAGAGGCGACACCCAAGGTGATCGAGAAGTTCAAACAGCGAGGAGTTCCCGTTGCGGACCTGCTGAAGAAACTTACCGATGATTACAAGCTGCCCAAGCTCGACGATTTCGACGCGGTGGCCGAGGGCAAGACGTACGAAGAGAAACGCGACAATTTCTACAAGCAGATTCGCAGTCTTGATCCCGGGATTACCGAGTTTATTTTCCACCCCTCGATTGAAAGCGAGGCGCTGCGGCACATCACGGGCACGGCTCAGCAACGGATTTGGGAGGCTCAGATGTTTTCCGACCCGGTGGTCAAAGAGTTTCTCAAAAGCGAAGGGATCGTGCCGACCAACTGGAAGGAAATGATGTCCCGCTGGGAAGAGCGGTACGGGAGCACATTGCCGAAGAAGGAGTGAGGGGGCAGAAACCGGCGAGCGGCGTCCGCGCGCCCGCTGTTTTTCCAGCCCTCCGTGAATGGGGGAGACGGAAGTCCTCGCTCGCCCCTGATTCGCGCGCCAACCGGATGACCCTTGTGGAGTCCTTGGCAGATAGGCGACGTTTGAACTCTATTGGCTCTTGATGGCATGGAAGATCCCTCCCCACCCGTTGGCCACCGTCGCCGCCGTCGCTTGTTGTGGAGCGCGATCCTGCTGGTCGTGGCCTGCGGCGGCTGGTACGGATTTTGGCGCTATCACCTCAAACGGTTCGCCGCGGTTCGGCCAGGCGTGCTGTATCGAGTCGGTCAGCCATCGAAACTGGGATTGAGGTATTTGGCCTGGCGTTACGGAGTCAAGACAATCGTCAGCGCTCAAACGTTCGACATCCCGTTGTGCCAAGGTTTGTACGATCCCTTCCAACCCAGCGGACCGCGCGAAACAGAGGTCGCCCGCCAACTGAACCTGAAACACGTGCAATGGCCGATGGGAACTGAGGCCAACTGGCCGTTTCCAACGCCCTGGCAGTTCGAGGCGTTCTTCGAGCTGATGGACGATCCGGAAAATCATCCGGCGGCGATCCACTGTGCCGGCGGCAAGCACCGCACCGGTTCGCTCTCGGCCTTGTTTCGGCTGGAATACGACCGCTGGCCGGTCGAGGAAGTACTGCGAGAAATGTACGCCTTCGATTTCGGCGGTCAGCAGCCGACGCAGGAATGGAATCTGCGGACGTACGTTCGTCGTCCGCTTCCGCACGACGACGTCCTCGAACATCTGCGAAGCACTTTGTTGTCGAGTGGCGACAGCTCGGCTTCAAAGGACTACGCCGCGTTCGTTCGCACCTTGCACAAACGACGCGACGAACCGGCCCTGCAAAATCGCCTGGCGGCCTACTTCGGCGATCGGGAACCGTTCGCCGTGTGTTTGGCGCAGCGCCTTGTGCAGCGCGTCGATGAGCCGCTGGCCGCGCCCGCGGCAAAGCTGGCCAGTGCGGTGCTGCAAGACCCGGCTGCCGCGGAAGACGAATGGTCGATGGCGGCGGCGCTCGTGGCCGACTTCGGCGACGAGACCCACTGGAAGCAGCTGGCGAAATTACTGTCCGAGGCAATCAACGATGCGCCCGTCGCGCCGCGATACCAGGCGTTGGTGCGCGGAATAACCAATCGTTACACGCCCAATCGTCGCGCCTGGCTAAAGTCGATTTTGTCCGACAAGCGCGTGTGCATTGAGCCCGAGGCCGCTGGTCGACGGTACTGCGACGTGGCGATGGTGCGGCTGGCGGTCATCGAAAACGTCGGGTTTCCCTGGGACAAATCCGATCCCCAGCGGATCGTGTTTTCTTGGGATCTAGGCGTCGAGAAGGCGTTGGCCTGGTTTGACGAGCATCCTGAAGCGGCCCAGTACGTGCCGTTGCAGCCGCCGACCGGGAACAACCCTGTAGCGTCGGAGGCTGTGCCGCTGCCCAAACAGATTCAGCGGTTGCCGCGCTAGGAAGTCTCACGGATTTCGTTGTGCGCTTGCTGCGGTCCATACCCGCGGTCTCTTATTCGGTCAGCGCCCCGTTGTCGGTCCACCGTTTCATGGCGCCCTCGATCCGCACCGGGCGGCTCGGCTTTGGTGACGGCAAGAGTGGTGACGACGGAACAGAGGATGGTAAACAGGTGGTCTTTGATGGTTCCCTTCAAGGGCGGTCGCATTGGGGGGCAGATTCGCCCTTTTTCCGGCGTCGGCAGCGGGAAAAACAGCAAGCTGGTTCGCTTTTTCCCCAAACGAATCTGGCCAAGTAACAACCCGTAAGCCACTGCGCGTGAAAGCCTAGTGCGGCATGTTCGCCGTCTGAAAACCCCCACCCAGGAGCTTGCCATGGACACCGTCTTATCCAGCGATCTTTTTCCCAAAACGAAAGCTTCTGATCGGCCGGCACATTCTGCTCCGTCCATGCCGGAACCCGACGAAGAATTCTCGCTGGTCAACATCCTCAAGGCGCGCGAGCAGGGAGTCGACGTTCGTCAAACGGCGGCCGTCTTCAGTCAGGCAGTCGAACAATTCGCCGCAGCCGGCCACAACCTTTACCGCCGCATGCTCCTAGGCCCCAGCGACGCGGAATCGATCGTGCGCGATCCTCGCGAGAACTTCGATCGCGAAATGATCATCTTGGCGTCGAACAACTACCTGGGGCTGACAAACCATCCCCGCGTGATCGAGGCGGCCTGTCGAGCGGCCGTGACATACGGCACCGGCGCCGCTAGCTCGCCGCTGTTGGTTGGCACGTTTCCCGTGACGGGAGAACTGGAATCCAAACTGGCGACGTTTAAGGGAGCCGAGAGGGCGTGCGTGTTCGCCAGCGGGTATCAAACCAACGTGGGCGTGATCTCGGCCGTCGCCGGCAAGAACGATACGGTGATCCTGGACCGCCTGTCGCACGCCAGCATGGTCGATGGGGCCAAGTTGGCCGGCGCGCAGATCAAGGTATTTCACCACAACGACGCGAAGCACCTCGACCGGGTGCTGAGCCGGATGGCAGGTACGCCGGGCGCCAAGCTGGTGTGCGTGGAAGGCATCTACAGCATGGACGGCGACGTCGCGCCGCTGGACGAAATTCATGCGGTTACCCAAAAACACAACGCCATCTTGCTGGTCGATGAGGCGCACTCGACCGGCGTGTTGGGTCCTGGAGGCCGCGGGGCCGCCGCCCACTTTGACCTTGAAGGCCAGATCGACTTGCACGTGGGCACCCTGAGCAAAGCGCTGGGCGCCTGTGGCGGATTCGTCGCCGGCCGCAAGGACCTGATCGAATACATTCGTTACTTTGCCCGCAGCGGCATGTTCTCGGCGGCCCCCTCGCCGATGGTGATGGCCGCCGCCAGCGCCGCCTTGGACGTCATTCGCGACGAACCCGAGCGCCGTCAATTACTCTGGGAGAATTGCCGCTACCTTCACGGCGGGCTGGTGCGGCTGGGATTCAAGGTGAGCGAAGCGCCCAGCCCGGTGATCCCGGTCATCGTTGGCACGATGAAGGGCCTGCGGCAAATGACGCTGGAACTGCATGAGCGCAATGTGTGCGTCAACAGCGTGCCGTTTCCCGCGGTGCCGCACGGCAGCGAGCGGCTGCGCATCAGCCTGACCGCCAACCACGACCGCGAGCAGTTGACCAAGGCGCTGGAAGCGCTGGAGCAGGCCGGACGCAACGCAGGGGTAATCTGAGAGCCGGGAGCGAACTACTTCGACGGCGCGAGAAGGTTATCGTCGGGACTGGAAACGGCGGACAACCGGACGTCGGCCAGTTCGACATCGATGTTGCTGTCCCCTAATTGAAAAACGAGCTCGGGCAGCAGCGCATCGTGGGTGGCGACGAAACCACGCTGCACCTGTTGCCAATCGGTGGTCGCCTGCAGGTGTTCTTGCAGCCCAAGCGACAAGTGGTCCACTTGCACCAACGTGCAGACCATCGTCCGCGGGGCGTCGGCGCGCAGACGAAGTTGCAACTGATACTCGTCGCCGGCGCGAATTCCGCGGACCGTCTTCACCAGTTGGATACCGGCACTGCCCTGCGGGTCGAAGCGTGCGATCGCCACCCGCTGGGCGCCGGAATCTTCATCGCGCAGCAAAATCGCCTGGCACGAGGGCGATAGCCGCAGCGCCCACTCGGCTGGGACGCCGACAGGTTGTGCGTGGGCCAACATGGATGGCGAGCGTTGCGGACTCGATTCCCAGCGGGGATCTCCCACGGAAACGTCGGGCAAGTCGTGTCCAACGTCGACGAACACGCCGAAGGCCCCCGCGGGGGAGTTGGCCGGAAGCTCCAAGGAGAATTCCTGCCAATCGCTAGTCAGCCGCACCGATTGTCCTGTGATCGATTGCACGTGTTGATTCTCATGGCGGACAATTTCAATGGCCGCCTGCCGCGTTTGTTGGGCCTTGGCGCGCAGCACGAATCGCTGGGGGACGCCCGAGGCCAATGTCGACGGACCGATCTCATAACGCACGTGGCTTGGCACGCCGTCAGTTCGCTGAATCCGCAATAATGTCGTGCCTGCTTCGTTCGGCGGAAAGCTCAGCTCCGCCACGCACCCGTCGTGCGCCCGTAACGAACCTGGGCCAAGGGAATGTGGCCCTTCGGCCGAAACAGCCGGCGCCGCGGAACTTCCCAGTGGTGGCGAATCGCGGACCGCGGTTGCAATCAGCGCACCGCCCAATTGCAAGGCACGGATCTCCAGGGCCGGGTCGCTGTCGCCCACGTCGAATGTCAAGCAAACGCGATCATCGGCCCGTCGCGCGGCGAAATCGAACGCGAAGTCACGCCATTCGGGCCCGATGTCCAGGCGCTGCACCAACCCCAGCTCTTTCCAAGGGTCGTAGTCTTGCCGCACGCTAACGGTTGCGGCTCGTTGACGATCAGCGCGGGCCTGAAACTTGATCGTGCAGTTGTCTGCGGCAACAAGACGCAACTTCTTGGCCACCAATTTGATCTGCCAAGGCTTACCATCGCCCAGACTGGCGATTTCAAGGCGGGCGATGTCCCCCGCCCCCGCAGGGAAAGTCAATGCCGCCTTGCCGCCCTGATGCGACTCGACACCGAGGCTATGGGTGATATCGACGGCGCCGGCCGACGCCGCCGCAGAGAACGCGCAAATCAACGTCAACGCAAACCGCTGCAAACCCGCTACGCGACTGCCGACTGGCGTGGAACTGGCGAGTGTGGTTGTCGACATCTCTGCGGCGCCACGCATCAAGTGCGGTTCACAATCAAATCGAACGCATCGAATCCAGCGCCGAGCGCAATACAATCAGGTCGCCCATGACCGCGTGGATTCCCAGCAGTTTATCGTGCGGGGTCCAAACATCAAACCACCTCGGTGCGTCCTGAAAACCAATGTCGTCGTAGGGCGTGCCGTGCTCGCTGTCGGCGATGCCGCCGCGCAACTGATAGGAACCCGCCAGGAGAGGAAAGTCGTAAACCAGCGCGCTCAATTCGTGCGTGCCTGGGCCGAGTCGAATGTCCAGGAAAACCATGGTTGCAATGTTCTGTGAGCCGTCGGCCGTGGTGATGGTGAATCCCCAGCGCACCGGCTCCAACGGCTGGCAGGTTCGGATGCGGGTGCTCACGCGCACGGTTTCTCCCGTCTGGATGCGGTCGCCGGTCACCGGAGCGATGGTCAGCTCGTCGACCAACAGCGGATGTTCGGAGGATGTCTCGCGTGCACAGCGCAATGCCGACATGACGTCGTTGTTGGTGACCATCGGCGCTTCAACCGTGGGAGCAACGGCGATGCCGGACGTCGACGAATTGCTTGTTGGCATGGTGTCGGGGCAGGTGGGATCCCGGTCGAGCGCGGCTGAGTCGACCAGTGCCGGGTCGAATGCCGCCGGGGGCGGGGCGCTGTCCCTAGCGTCGTCCGGGATCGATTCTTGCATGGTCGCCAAATAGCGGCGCGTTCCTTCGGCCACCTCGCCGGAGTATATCGCTCGCCCGTGCTCCAGCACGAGCACCCGATCGCAGACGAATTGCAGCGAGTAAAGATCGTGCGACACGAACAGCAAGGCGCCTCCGGATGCGCGAAACTCCTGTATGTGGCGCATGCACTTACGACGAAAGGCCAGGTCGCCAACCGCCAGCACTTCATCGATCAACAGCACGTCAGGGTGCAAGAACGCCGAAATCGAATATCCCAGTCGTGCCAGCATGCCCGAACTGTAGGTGCGAATCGGTTGATCGATAAATGGTCCGATTTCGGCGAAGTCGATGATCTTCTCACACAGTTCGGCCGTCTCATGATGGGTCAGGCCGAGTATCGCGGCATTGAGAAATATGTTGTTGCGGCCGCTGACGGCGGGATTAAAACCTACGCCGAGCTGCGTGACCGCGCTCACGCGTCCTGAAAGCTGCACCTGGCCCTCGGTTGGATTCAAGCGGCCCATGATCAGCTTGATCAGCGT
>CAYWTU010000224.1:0-6793 GCA_964461275.1 uncultured Pirellulales bacterium
TTTCTAGGCGCTCACCATCTCCAGCAACTCAGTCAGGCTCAATAAAGGCATCTTCGCGCTGCTTCGGGCCCTTTCGGGCGGCTCACGATCTTCGCGACGGGCGCCGCAACTCAGGCTGCGGGCCGAAAACGACGCGGAGGCGCAACGTCGAAAAACGTCGACGGGGTTCTCCACACGCACTTTGGCCGGGGTCGCCCTAAGGCCCTGCGCAACTCGTTGACAATCGCCAGGCGTCGCAAGTGATATTGTAAAATTGAGCCCTAACCTCGCCGCGCCGGGCATTGGCGGGAATCAAAACGTCGCGCTGCCAGCGCATACCGAGCCTCTGGCACACTTTGCCAGACCGCGGATTGTCGACCTGCGGCAATGAACACACCTCGGTCAAACCCAGTGTCGTGAACGACTGGTCAAGCGCCGCGCGGGCGCCCTCGGTTGCATAGCCTTGGCCCCAAACGTCCGGATCGAGCCGCCAGCCAACTTCGACGGCGGGAAGGATCTCGGGAAGGAAACGTGGCACGGAGACACCGATGTATCCGATCACACGTTGGCGCAGCTTTTCGACGGCCAACCAGCAACCGAATCTGCACGTCTGCCATTCGGCGATCTGAGTCTCCAGAAAATGGTCCGTCTCGTCGCGGGTGAAGCCTCGACCGTACGGAAACTGCCAGACTTCAGGCTTGGAGAAAATGGTCGCCAAAGCATTGAGGTCCGTCGCCAGGAACCGCCGCAGAAGAAGTCGATCGGTTTCGACGTCGTGAAGCGGCGCGTGGATGGGAGGATGACCGGCAGTCGGTTCGTGCATAGGCCAAGCGCCTCAGGCGTTGGATAGATGAAATCCCGAGCCACGAACAAGCGCCTGGCAAGCGCGATCGGCAACGGGAATCGCAACAGGCGCTAAAAAACCACCGGCCGGGGAGGCGGAGCGTCGGGGTCGATTGCTTCCGGATCGCCTTGCTCGTCCCATTGCAGCGGCTTGCCCACCATCCGGCCGTCTTCCCACGTCGACTCGCTCTTTTTGACCCCGTTGAGATGATATTGGATCAGCTTGCCGTGCAGGCTGCCGTTCCGCATGCCCCCTTCCTCGGCCATTTGAACCCCGCCTTCAAACCAGGTGGTGTACGGGCCGTCTTCGATCCAAGTTTGTACCGGATGTGGTCGCACGATCGACCGCCGGCGCATCGAGCCATCAGGCCAACGCAGTTCCTGGGTGCGGGTGCCCCAGTGACTGTAGACGTACCAACCCAGCCCGCCCAACACCGCCAGGACAATCACTGCCAACACACCCAGGTGCGGCCTCTCCACGGTTACTTCATCGCTGCTCATACTGGTCCCGTTCCTCTTGCTGCCGTGCAGACCCTCGCCAACGCCACGCCGGGGCGAGCGCCAAGACTATGGTCAACCATTCTCGCGGCAAACTCAAGGGCCCGGCAAGCGAAGCGGCAGCGCGGACCAATAGGCCGCTGCGAAGTGTAGTGTCGACCGTTTGGCCCACCGCTGCAGACTGCGGGGTGTCCCACAGCCGCGCTAGTGTCCCGCCACGACCGTGCCCTTGGCCACCGGCGGGGCCAGGAGATACAGGGCGGGGATCACAAACAGCGTAACCAGCGTGCTGCTGACGACGCCGCCGATGACCACCGTGGCCAGGGGCTGCTGCACCTCGGCTCCGACGCCGGTCGAAATCGCCATGGGCAAAAAGCCGAAGATCGCCACCATAGCGGTCATCATTCGCGTTCGCAGCCGCCCGAGCGCCGCCTCGCGGATCGCCTCTTTGTTGGGAAGCCCTTCCGCTTGCAACTGTCGAATGGCCGACACGACCACCATGTTGTTGAGCACCGACACGCCGGCCAGCGTGATGAAACCGACCGCCGCCGAGATGCTGATCGGCATCTCGCGCAGCCACAGTGCGATCACGCCCCCCATGGCCGCGAACGGCACGCTGGTGAATACGAACGCCGTGTCCACCACGTTGTGATACGTAAAGTACAGCAGCAACACGATCAGCCCCAGCGCCAATGGCACCACAATGGCCAAACGCCGCTGAGCTCGCTTCATGTTCTCGAACTGACCGCCCCATTCCACGCGAAAACCTTCGGGAAGGTTCACTTCGGCCGCAATCTTCTTTTGCGCCTCGGCTACAAAGCTGCCGATGTCGCGACCGCGGACATTGCACATGACCGTGATTCGCCGCTGACTCCACTCGCGGGGCACCATCCGCGGCCCGGTGATGACTCGTACGTCGGCCAACCGCGACAGCGGCACGCGTACTCCCAGCGGACTGGCGATCATGATGTTGGCCACGCTCTCGGTATTCTCGCGATAGTACTCGGGCAGGCGGATGGCCAGCGGGAAGCGAAGTTGCCCTTCGATCACCGTGCCCAAGGGCTTGCTGCCGAGCGATTCCACCAAGTCGAGCACCTGCCGGGCCGAGAGGCCATAGCGGGCCAACTGGTCTTGCCGCAGGCGGACCTGCAAAATCGGCTGGCCGGAGATCTGCTCGACGAGCAGGTCCGCCACGCCCGAGACACTGCGAAGCACGCCTTGCAGCTCGTCGGCCTTCGTCAGCAGGGTTTCAAAGTTCTCGCCGAACAACTTCAGTGCCACGTCGCTGCGGACGCCCGAGACCATTTCGTTGATCCGCTGTTCGATGGGCTGAGTGAAATAGATGTATTGACCGGGGATCTTGTCGACGACTTGCGACATCTGCGTGACGAGTTGCTGCTGCGTAGTGGCGCGTCGCCAATGGTCTCGCGCGGTCAACGTGATGAATACGTCGGCTGCCTCGACGCCGCCGGGGTCGGTGGCCACTTCGGGAGCGCCGACACGGGTCCACAAGTTTTCGATCTCGTCGGGGAACGCCTCCAGCAGCATTTGCTCCATCTGTCCGTTGATGCGAACCGATTCTTCCAAATCGGTGCCGGGCGCCCGCTGGATGCCGATGACGATCGCTCCCTCCGACAACCGCGGGACGAACTCCGTTCCCATGCCCATTGCCAGCCAGACGGCCAGGACGATGCCCGCCACTCCGGCGCCGATCGAGCAATACGGATAGCTCAGCGACAGCGAAATGACGGGCCGATACAGCCATTTGGCCGCGCGAACGATCAACGGGTCGGATTCCTTGATTCGCTGCGGCAGCCCCAAACTGGCCAGCACGGGAATGAACGTCAGCGAACAAATCAGCGACCCGGTGAGCAGAAAGATCAGCGTCCAGGCCATCGGCCGGAACATCTTGCCCTCGACCCCTTCCAAGGTCAGCAGTGGGATATAGACGATCATGATGATGAGCTGTCCGAAGACCGCCGGCTGCCGAACTTCGATGGCGGCGTGGCGGATTTTTTCCAGGTAGCCCCAGCTCTTGTCGAGCGGGTGGGCGATGCGGCGGACGATGTTCTCAACCACCACGACGTTGCTTTCGACGACCACGCCAAAGTCGATCGCCCCCAGGCTGAGCAGCGTGCCGGCGATCCCCGCTTGCCACATGCCGCAAAAGGCGAACAGCAGCGACATGGGGATGGCCGCCGCTACGATCAGCCCGGCCCGCAGGTTGCCCATCACGATAAACAGGACCGTGACCACCAGCAGGGCCGCGTCGCAGAGGTTGCTGCGGACGGTTTGAATCACCTTGTCGACCAGTTGCGTGCGGTCGTACACCACGTTCACGTCGACGTCTTCGGGGAGCGTGGCCTTGACCTGCCGCATGCGGTCCTTCATGCGGTGCGTAACGGCGTAGCTGTTTTCGCCCATGAGCATGAAACCAAGGCCCAGCACCGCTTCGCCTTGCCCACCGGCGGTCACCAGTCCGCGGCGAATTTCATGGCCGATCGTCACCTCGGCCACGTCCTTGACGCAAATCGGCACGCCATTCTTGGCGGCCACCACGATGTCGCGTATTTGTTCGACCGAACCGGTGCGGCCCACGCCTTGCACCAGGAGCATTTCACCGGAGTCGTCGCGGTTCAGATTGCCGCCGCCGACGTTGAGGTTGTTGTCGGTCACCGCCCGCACCACTTCGTCGAACGCCAGGTCGTACTTGGTGAGCAGCGTGGGGTCCAAGCGCACCTGATATTGTTTTTCGAAGCCGCCCCAAGAATTCACCTCGGCCACGCCTTGCGAACGCCGCATCCCCGGCTTGATGACCCAATCGTGGACGGTGCGGACTTCGGTCAGATCTTGGGTGGGGCTGCTGACCAGGTAGTGAAACACCTCGCCCAGGCCGGTCGAGACCGGGCCGAGCTGCGGTTGCTCGATGCCCGGCGGCATCGGCACGTTGGCCAAGCGTTGAGTCAAGAGTTGGCGGGCGAAGTAGACGTCGGTGCCATCGCGGAACGTGGCGACCACCTGCGACAAGCCGAACTGCGAAACGCTGCGCACCTGTTCCAAGCCGGGCAAGCCGCTGATGGCCAGTTCCACCGGGAAGGTCACCAGGCGTTCGACTTCCTCAGGTACCAGCGCCGCGACGGTGGTGTTGATCTGCACCTGAACGGGCGTGGTGTCGGGAAAAGCGTCGAAGTTAAGTTGGCTGACGGCCCCCAGGCCGGCCAGCACGACGACGACTGCCCCGACCATCACCAGATGCCGGTGGGCGATCGACCAATTGATGAGGTGAATCAGCATGGTGCGGCGCTCGGCTGCCGGTTGTCTATCGATAGGTCCGTTAGTGCGCCGCGACGGTTACCGCGGCCTGGCCCAGCTCGGCTTTGAGCAACAGGCTGCCCACCGTCACCACCCGATCGTCGTTGGCGACGCCGGCGACGATCTCCGACACGTCGTCCATCGTCTCGCCCAACGTGACGGGCACCCGTTCAAAGACGTTGTTGGGGCGGGCCACAAACACCACCGGCTGAGACTGATCGAATTGAACGGCCGTGTTTGGCACGCACATGGCCGACGGCTTGCTGAGCGTGCAAACTTGCCCCGTGCCGAAGGCGTTGACGTGCAGGGCCCACTGACCTTCGCCCGGATCGTAGGCGCTGTCGCGCCAGGGGTTGACCACATCAGCCCGGACCTCGACGGTGCGGGTTTTTTCGTCCATTTCCGGACTGATCCAGCGGACCTGACACTCAACATCTCCCTTGGTTCCGTCGGCGTGAAACTGCACCGGCTGGCCCACTTGAACTTCTGTGGCGTCCTCGATGCGAACTTGCAGCGAGATCCACAAATGGCTGCAATCGGCCACGGTGAATTGCGGTTGGGTTGGCAGCGCCACCTCACCCAGCACCACGTCGCGGCCGATCACGAATCCGTCAAACGGTGCAATTAGCGGGATCAGGTTGGCCGTGGTGGTCTTGGGATCGAACTGTTCGGCCAACGCGGTCGGCAATCCAAGGAACTGCATCTGCCCACGGAGCGCGGTGTCGTCCATTGATACCGCCTGGTCGGGATCGATCGGCAAGCCAAGGTTCACCAGCGCTTGATGCGTGTTGTAGACCTGGATGCGGGCTTCGCGGACCGCCGCTTCGGCCTCGCGAATTTGCCGCGCCGCCACAACGTCCTCCAGCGGTTGAACCATTTTGAGCCGCGTTTGGAGATGATTTAGCGAGGCCACGGCTGAAAGAAACTCCGACTTGGCGCGGCCGACGTCGGCCGATTCCACCAGCGCCAAGACGTCTCCTTTTTGAACCGGTTGGCCGAGTTTCTTCTCCACTCGCCAAACGGCGCCCGGCACCTTCGCCGAAAGCTGCGCCACGCGGGTCTGGTCGTAGCCGACAACGCCGTTGGCTACTACGAACCTTTCCAACGGCTGGACGCGGACCGGCTCGATGACCAGGCCGGCCTGCTCAGAGGCGTCGGGCGAGGCAAAGCGCACCTGATTCGGCCCCACGACCTCGGGCGCGACATGGCGCTCGACCTCGTGCGGCTCGACCGATTCGGGCGGCCAGGCCGGTGGAAGCGCGTCGGCGCGCGGGGCCGCGTCGTTCGACGAGTCGTGCTGGTCGCCGTGCCCGAGTCGCCAATGGGTGTGGTGTCCCCAGGCGCCAATTGAAAGCAACAGGCCTAGGATGGCCAGCGGCCGCAGCCGCCAGCGCAGCCAGCCCCAAGCCTCGTGAACCATGGGGGACAATTGCATGTTGAATCACACGGTTGAATGCAGGCGGGACGATGCCGCGCCGGCCCACAGCGCGCAACTTTATCCCGCGGACAGGCAAGAATAGGTCGCAAACCGCAAGGAGCGGCCGAATGGCGGCCCGTGCGCTCGAATTGCGGACGACCGTCATAAACGGACGGAAATGTTGCCAATTCGCAACAAGGGCCTGGCGCAAGCGCGAGAAAGCGAGCGCTTAGCGCGTCCTAATGCGGAGATGTCGCAGCTTGTCCGCAGCCGGCGGCCGCCAGGCTGTAGCCGAAGTCGGCATACTTTGACCTGCAGGGAAAAGGCGCCATTCGCACTTAACACCTTTTCCGTCTCGACGTTTCGCCGGCATTGGTCAGTTTCCAAATCTCCGGTCGCTGAGAAAGTGTCGCGGACGGCAGAACTAAGCGCAGCGGCCAATTCGGCGAAGGCGCACGATCCAGCAGCAACCTACCAAGCCAACGCATGCCAAGATCAGGCTTGAGGGTTCCGGCACTAACGTGACGGAGGTGATCGAATCGGGAGGCAAAGCATCGAAAACTAAGTACTGAACCGTCGCGGTCAATGCACCAGGAAAGACGATGGGCTGGAAGGCGTCGGAAGAAAATTGGCCGTCGGGGTAGGTGAAATCCATCACGGTTCCCGAAGGGTAGGTTCCAGGCGGAACGGCACCTGGATCGCCAGGGTTGATCGTCCACAAAAACATTTGTTCCAAGCGAATCG
>CAYWTU010000225.1:0-6783 GCA_964461275.1 uncultured Pirellulales bacterium
CAGCGAGTTGTTGGGCGTCGAAGTTTATGAAATTCGAGTCACCAGATACGATCCGTCAGCGCTGCGACTGGCGCTGCCTGGGGTTACAAGCACGCTCGTCCAACGCGGCAGGTGCATGGCTTGCGTAAAACTGCCCACGGGCCATGTCGCTGTGACCAAGGAATTCACCGACGCCGGGTTCTATTACGTCGAGACGGCGATTGAACAGGAGATTGAATTGGCCGAGCTACGGCCCCTATGGGGAGCTCGCCCGTCGAATTTTTTCCTCCGCGACGCCGAATCGGACGATCTGCCTGCGCTATGCGAGATCGCCCGCACGGGCGTCACGAAAGACCGATTCCATCTAGACCCTGCTATTCCTTCCGTGAAGGCCGATCAACGGATGGCCTACTGGGTGGAAGCGGCATGGCGCAACGGAGACAACGCATGGCTGTTGGAAGACGGTCGTTCTGGCGGGGCGTTGGGGTTCTTTCTGTGCCGCGAGGGCTTGAATCAAACGGTTTGCATGAGCCTGGCGTCGGTTCGGAACGAGGTAAAGCACAGCGGCGTGGGCGTGGTCCTCTTAGAGCAATCGCTGTCGAAACTGGTGGAATCAGGAAGTCGCCGAGCGACCGCCCGATCGTCTTTGAACAATCTCGAAATCGTGCAATCCCTAAGCTCTCTGGGGTTCTCCATTCGCGACGCCAGCGTTACCTTACATTGGCATGGTGATGTTGCTCCCTAGGCATGTTGTCGCGTCATTCCGGAACCGATAGCGGTCGCGAAGGCAATCGGCGATGACATCTAGCTGAGTCGGGAATGACGACGGCCGTTAAACCGATGGAATTCGTTAGAGGCCGCCAAACAACCTGAAGAGCGCCTTCGAACTCCAGTTGATCCCAGCCAGCCGAGAAGGTTGTTGGTTGGACTCTTCGATGCCCACTCAGACGCCCTTGACCGGTTCCAATACACCTGGCGGCACGCCTGGCGCCGGCGCGCCAGCGTTAAGGCCTCGTCGTCAACCGGGGCGCGCAATGGTGTGTGCCTCGGAACCGGTCGTGCTCGCCGTTTCGATAGGAATTGTGGCTGCCTGCTCCCTGATCGTCCATTGGCGCTCGACGGGTGACGCTTCCGCAACGCAAGTGGTTTTCTGGTTCGTAGCGATGCTGGGATGTTGGATCGTGGGCGAAGCCGTGGGGCGATACTGTCGCCTGGGGATCCGCAGCGTGTCGGAGAAGCTGCTCACAGGCGGCGCCGTTCTTGGTGCGGCGGGTTGCCTCATCAAGCTTGTAACCCCGTTTCGCTTGGATGCGATTTTGCTTTCGCTAACGGCGCTGGCGTTGATCGCGCTGGTTCGTAGCATTGCGGCAGGGTCGCCGCCTGGTCGCCGCGTCCGCGCGAACTGGTGCGACTGCGCCGTAACTCTTATCGGCGGTTTGGCGGGAATCTACTGGACCTGGCACGCCTCGCCGCAACTCCTGTCGACAGAATCGGGGTTCGTTTATACGCCGTTCGCGGAGTTCATGTGCCTTAGCGGGTTCTCTGGGCAGCTTACCGTCGAGGGAATTCCCATTCGTTTTGGATCGGTGCATTTCGCGGGCGAAACGATCTTGCCTTACCATTACGCGAGTTTTTGTCTGCCGGTCGCCTTTTGTCAGTGGACGGATACGCCCCTATGGCGGGCAATCGCGGCGGTGTGGTTGCCGTTTAGCTACATTTGGTTGGCTTGGGGGACTTTCACTCTAGGAAGCGTCTTTGCCGGTCCGCGAGGTGGCCTGTGGAGCGCCCTGGCCACGGTGGTCTTGCCCGACCTGCTGTTCTGGTCCGGCGTACCGCACGTCTTGATGTTGTCCTTCCATGCGGTTTTGGAATGCTCTCCGGGGCTGACATACGGGTGTGGGATTGGGGCCTTGGCGCTGGCGGTATTGCTCCGCGGTCTGCGCCACAATGACAACCGACAGGTCCTAGCGGCATTCGGATTCGTGCTGGCAACATTCTGGTACAAGATCAATGTGTTTGTGCCTTTGTTCGCCTTGTTCTCACTGGCGCTGATGGTCGTTGGGCAGGGAGTGTCGCCCCGCGTTCGCTGGGGTTTGTTGATGATCGCCGGGACCACGGTGCTGCTGGCGATGATTGTCATGCAGGTTTCCGAGCGGTCGCCCTCCATGTTGCCGGGAGGGGACGGTGGGAAGAGCCTGTTTGAGGAACTGGAAAGAAACCTATCGTCGCCTCCGGGCCTGATGAAAAACGCCGCAGACGCTTCCGGCGTGGGCGGCGTGGCGCTGCGAATTGTTTGGGTTCTCGGATTACTCTTGGGGCCGCTTTGGGCGCCATTTCTTTTTTCGCTGTGGACGCAACGACGGCAGTTTTGGCTGCGGTTCCGCGGGGCCTGGCTTCCCGTGTCGGCGCTTGGCATCTTGCTGGCGTCCAACTTTTGCGTGGCGCAAAGCCGCAATGGCGACCCCTTTGAGTTGACTCACCGTCAAATCGTCTGGGGTTACTTGATCGTCGCGTGTTGGGCCGCAGCACACGTCTGTCGCAGCATGCCGAAATGGTGGCGAAGTCGCCGCCGCTACGATATCCTGCTTGCGACGTCGATGATCACCTGGGGTTTCTGGATCGCACTACGTGCCATGACACCCGGCGTGGGAATACACGTCCCCACGGGTTTTATCGAATGCGGCGAATTCCTACGCGCCACGGCGCATCCCCGCGACGTTGTCGTGGACTCGGCCGGGGACCCATACTGGCTAGTCCTGGCGCACTCTCAACGCGCGGTCTATACCTCGTACCCGCGGGATGAAAAATTCAACGGCTGGCACCGATTTCGCGCCCTGATTTCCGAACGTTACGCGGAAATCCAGGGTGCTTTGGCATTGACGTCGGCCGCCGAATTAAAGGCTTGGGCCAACCAGCGGGGGCTGCGGTGGTTCGTCGTCCTGCCTGATGCCTCGCCCGCGTGGCCTGACAGCGTTTTGAATTCTCCCGCGTTTCGCGCCGGCGATTGCCGAGTCTACGACCTTGAGGCCGTGCCCTAATGGCCGATCGCCTGGCTGGGAACGACTCACTACGCCGCCTGCGAGTCGTCCTCGTCGGCCGGTTTGTCGCTAACGGCGACGCGGATTTCGCCGTTGTCGCTGACGTCTTCGAACCGCACCGAGACGCGCTTGGAGACGCCCGACTCCTCCATGGTCACGCCATAAAGCGTGCTGGCGCACGACATCGTTCGTTTACTGTGCGTGACGATGACGAACTGCGTCCAGGCCAAGAACTCATGCAGCACACCCACGAACCGGTCGATGTTCGCTTCGTCCAAGGCTGCGTCGACTTCGTCCAAAATGCAGAATGGACTGGGCCGACTGCGAAACACCGACAGCAACAATGCCACACAGGTGAGCGTTTTTTCGCCCCCCGACAGCAGCGAAATGCTCCGCGGCTCTTTGCCGGGCGGCCGGGCCACAATCTCCACGCCGCTGTCGAGGATGTCGACCCCCTCTTCCAAGAGCACGTCGGCCTGACCGCCGCCAAACAGCTTGCGAAATAGCTCTTGAAAGTGCGTCCGCACCGTCTCGAAAGTCTCGATGAACAACTTGCGGCTGTCGGTGTTGATCTTGTCGATAATTTGTTCCATGGAGCGCTTGGCGGCCGTCAGATCGGCGTGCTGGCTCGACAAATGCGCAAATCGCTGTTCCAGTTCGACGACTTCGGTAAGGGCCTCGAGGTTCACGCTTCCGAGGTGGCTGATCTTGCGCCGTAAATCGGCGATTTCTCGTTCTGTCTCTTCCCGTTGCTGGGTCTCCTGGGGAGTCGGCTCGTGTTCGAGCTGGGCTAGTTCGATCCCGTAGTCGTCGCGCAGCCGGGCGGAAAGTGCCTCGCGCTGCATGCGAACTTCGCTGGCCGACAGTTCATGACTATGGGCCTGCTCGTCGATTTGACGGGCGGCGGCCCGGACGCGGTTTGTTTCGTCGGCCAGGCGGCTCTTTTCGGCCCGACGCGAATCGCGCTGGGAGGCCAGATCGGCGGTGGCTTGCGCCAGCGACTCCTTGCCCAGATACAATTCGGCGGTCGCACCTTCGGCCGCGAGGATGCCCAACTGGAACTGTCGAATTTTTTCTTCGCATTCGACAAGCTGCTGCCGGCTCTCGGCCAAAGTCTGCTGGCGATCTTCCTGATCGCGAAGATACTGCGCTTTTTGATGGCGGAGGCTTTCCAGGCGCTCTTCGCTTTTAGCCAGGTCCACCTTGCGCTCGGTCGCCTCGCGTTCGCGTCGCAGTCGCTGCTGCTCCAGTTGATCCAGTTGGCGAGTGGCGTCTGCCAAGTGGCCATCGAGCGTCAGCAACGACTGCTCATTCGCCTTCAGGCGGAGCTGCTGCTCCGCCAGGCTGGCGGCGGCGGCGGCGTGCTGCGCCTGAGCCTCGGCAAACTCGTCGATCAAGCGGCCGGCCTCCTCGTCGAGCTGCCGCTGCTGGCCCTCTAAGGCCAGAATCTGCGAACGGATCTCGGTGGCCGTGGCCGCCACTTGTTGCCGCGCCAGGTGCAGTAACTCGACTTCCTGGCGCTGCTCTTCGATTTCGGCGGCCAGGCGCTGCTGTGAATTTTCAAGACCCCGGAGGCGGCCCTGATGATCTTCGATCTGCCCCTTAAGCACGCGGAGTTCGCTGCGCCGGGAGATCAGCCCCAAGCCCCCCAACCGCGAACCGACAGTGATCGCGCCATCCGCCTCGACCACTTCGCCGCTGGTGGTCACCAGTCGACCGCCTGCCGGTAAGTTTGGCCATAGGGCAACCGCCGCCGCCAGAGACTCGACCAGCCAGCAGCGTCCCAACAGCCGCCGGCGCAGGCCCTCGAACTCCGGCAGGCAGTCGACGAGCCGATCGACGCGAGCGATGACGCCGGATTGCGAGGACAGATCGGCGCCGGGCGACTCGACCTCCGCGGCTGCGGACTCCAGCGGAAGAAATGTCACGCGGCTCTGAAACGCGGGCGACTCGACGGCAAGGAACTGAGCGAACTCAGGTCCCAACACGAGCACGAACTGCGCCGCCTCGCCGAGCGCCGCGTCGACAGCCCCGGCGTGTGCGACGTCGGCTTGCAGGACGTCGGCTGTCAGCCCGCGCACTTGTCGGAAGGGGCCGTCGCTGGCGGCCCGGGCGCGAATCAAGACTTCTTTAACGCCCGAACCGAGGCCTTCGAGCCGCTGCTCCAGTTCGGTCAGGACGCTGGCTCGTTCTCGGGCCGCAGACAATCGTTCGCGACATTCGGCCAATTCCTCGGCCAATTGCGATTGGGCTTGACGAAGGTCGGCCAACTGACCTTCTGCGAGCGAGGCCTGTCGCTGGGCCGCCTCCAACTCAGCCAGCCTTTGCGCCTGATCGTCGCGCAGGCTTTGCAATTGCTCGGACACGCTGTCGCGCGACGAGGCGACGGCGGCGCTGCGCAGTTCGATTCGCCGGCACCGTTCCTGGGCGGCGGCCGCCTGCGACTGGAGCGCTGAAATCTGGATTCCCAACAATCCTGCCTGGCGAACAGCCTCCATCTGGGCCGCGCGGCGACGCTGATGCTCGGCCCGCCCGGCGTCGAACTCGGCCGTCAACAGCGTGAGGGCCCGCTCCTCGTCGGCCAGGCGCTGCACGACGGTCCGATGCTCCTCGGCGGCGGTTTGCATGGCCGCGACGGTTTGCTGCAATTGCGCGACCAGATCGCCCGCTCGGACGCTAAGGCCGGCCGCTTGGCGACGCAGGCGGGCGAGGTCGCCCTCGGCCTCGGCCATCCGCTGGCGTTGATGGTCGATCGACGATTCGTGTGCGGCGATCTGCTGGCGATTTTCCGCGCCGCGACCTTCGCTGGCCCGCAGATTCTCCACCAGCTCGGACAGCGCGGCTTCGAGCGTCGTGTGGGCGGCTTCGAGCCGCAGTAGTTCGTCGGTCACGGCGCAGCGGCGCTCGTTGAGCGAGGTCAGTTCCGACATTAGTTCGGAGAGCTTATCGCCGAGGCGGCGCCAGTCGGCCAATCCAACTTGCGTCCGCAGCGACTGCAATCGCTCGGTGAGTTGTCGGTAGCGCTCGGCCTTGCTGGCCTGCCGGCGCAGGCTCTTCAATTGGTTTTCCACCTCGTCGACGATGTCCGCCAGCCGCAGCAGGTTCTGCTCGACCCGCTCCAAGCGCCGCTGGGTCTCGACCTTCTTGGCCTTGAACCGACTGATGCCCGCGGCCTCCTCGAAGATCAGGCGGCGGTCGCGCGGCGACGACTGCAACAGCACGTCGACCTTGCCCTGTTCGATCACACTGTAGGCCTCGGTGGCCATCCCTGTTCCGAAGAACAGATCGCGCACGTCGCGCAGCCGGCAGGGCTGGCGATTAATAAGATATTCCCCTTCGCCACTGCGGTAGACGCGCCGCGTGACGTGCACCTCGGGCGTTTCCAGGGCCAAATGCCGCCGTGAGTTGTCGAGGACCAGCGTCGTCTCGGCCATGTTCAGCGGGTGCCGACCGACCGATCCGTTGAAAATGACGTCGGCCATTTCTTTGCCGCGAAGGCTCTTGGCGCTCTGCTCGCCAAGGACCCACTTAATGGCGTCTACAACGTTGGACTTGCCCGAGCCGTTCGGTCCGACGACGGCCGTAATGCCGGCCGGAAACTCGAACCGTGTGCGGTCGGCAAAGCTCTTGAAGCCAACGAGTTCTAAGGCCTTGAGCATCGAAACTGGCAAGACGCGGCGGCGTCTGCGGACAAAGGACTGCGGGCCCGCCCTGATTGACCTAGGGCCAGACGTCGACCGCTGGCAAGGCCGAGGGCTAGTCCTTC
>CAYWTU010000226.1:0-6763 GCA_964461275.1 uncultured Pirellulales bacterium
GCGTGGGCCCCAAGTTGACCGACGCCATCGCCAGGGCTCGCCAGGAGATCGACGCCCGCGAGGAACTGGAGTTCTGTCGGCGTCATGAAATTCAACTCGTGAGCGATCGGACGGACGAGTATCCACGCAGCCTGCGCGAGATTCACGATCCACCGGGACTTCTCTATGTCCGCGGCGCGTTGCTCACCCGCGATGCGCTGGCCGTGGCGATCGTCGGCTCGCGGCACGCCACCCAGTACGGCAAGGCCCAGGCCGAACGCCTGGCCGCCAGCCTGGCCCGCGCCGGGTTGACGATCGTCAGCGGGCTGGCCCGCGGAATCGACGCGGCGGCGCACCGCGGCGCACTGCAAGCCGGTGGGCGCACCGTGGCCGTGCTCGGCAGCGGATTGGCCGATATTTACCCGCCGGAACATGTCGAACTGGCCGATGCCGTGGCGGCCAGCGGTGCGCTGGTCAGCGAATTGCCGGCCCGCTTTGCACCGATCAGCGGCACGTTTCCGCAGCGCAATCGATTGATCAGCGGAATGTCGCTGGGCGTGCTGGTGGTCGAGGCGGCCGATCGCAGCGGGGCGCTCATCACCGCCCGACACGCCATGGAGCAGGGGCGCGAGGTGTTCGCCGTGCCCGGGCGCGTGGACAACCGCATGGCCCGAGGTTGTCACGCGCTGATTCGCGACGGGGCGAAACTGGTGGAAAGCGCCGACGACGTACTCGACGAGCTGGGCCCGCTGGTCGAGGCGGCGCCGGTCGACGAGGGGCGCAGCGTCCGCCATCCGGCTGAACTGTCGCTAAACGAAATCGAGCAACAGGTGCTCGAGGCGATTGACAGCGAGCCGACGACGGTCGACGCGGTCATCGCCGCCACCCGGCTCCCGGCACCCAAAGTCCTGGCCACCATCAGCGCGTTGGAAATCCGCCGCCTGGTCCGCCGCGCCAGCGGCGCAGCGGTGATGCGATTGTAGCCTCTCGAACGCAGCTCTCGGCCGACGGCAGGCGGCGCTAGCGAACGAACCGCGTGCGTGCTTCGCCCCAAGCGGGACCAGGTCCGACCGGGCGTCGGCTCATGCGCGGATCGGGCGTGGGGCGCATCGCCTCGTTGGTGGATTCGGCCGGCGGTTCGTTGGGCACGGCCTGGGCGGGGACTTGTTCCCCTTCGTAGATCACATCGCCTTGCTGGGGCATGGCTTGGCCGTCGGAGTAGACGGCCCCGTCGGACCATGCCTCGCCGCCGTAGTGGCCGCCGGCCGAGAGGATGGACCCACGGCGATCCGTTAGCGAGCAGCCGACGCCGCCCTCGCCGCAGCCGTCCTCGAAATCTTCAACGCCATACGTCGGACCACAGTAGTCGTAAGGCGACGCACACATTCGGCAGCCTGCCAGCATTGCCAGCACGGCTGCAAAACCTGAAGCACGAATGGCGGATCGCATGGCGCTCCTCGCGCAAACGGGGGCGAATCGAAGGGAGTGAAATGACTCAGGGACGCGGTTGCAGGCGGGACCAAGGCCGCGCAGCAAATCCGTCTGGGACCTTCCGTGCGGCAGCGGTATATTCGGCCGAAGAGATTGCCTGATCCGCATCGTTTTCCAAAGAATCTTGGCGAGTCACGGCATGGACGCCGCCGCGGGCCAACGTTGCCTTCGCTCCCTTGCCCGGCTTATCTGGTTGCGGCGCGATGTGCTGGCACTGCTGGCGGTTGCCGTCGTGGCGCGCTCGGCGGGTCTGCTGCGGCCGCTGGTGGGCAACTTTGCCACCAAGAACGTGGTCTACGCGATGATCGCCCGCAACTGGGCTCGTGGCCACGCGCCGTGGTGGCGCCCCACGCTCGATCAATTGGCCGGCGGCGAGATGTCGTTGCACCTGACCGAGTTGCCCCTACCCGCCTACTTAACCGGCGCCCTGTGGCGAACATTGGGGGGGACGCTCGACGTCTGGGGCCGGGCTGTTTCCGTTGCCTGGTCGGCGGCGGCGGTGCTCATGCTCTACGCGCTGTTGCAACGGCACGTCGGCCGCGGCGCCGCCTGGGTAGCGGCACTGACGCTGGCTGTGTCACCCGTGAGTATTGTGTACGGTCAAAGCTTCATGCTCGAGCCGGCCGTCTTGGCGCTGAGCGTGGCCGTACTATGGACGCTCGACCGTTGGCAGTTCTCCCGTCGACCAGCGTGGCTTACCGCAGCCACATTCGCGTGGGCGCTGGTGCTGCTCATCAAGCCATTCATGGTGGTGCTGGCGCTCCCGGCCGCGATGTTGCTGGTGGCATCACCCAATTGCAAAGTGCGGCAACGCGACTGGAAATGGCCGCTCGTGGCGGCGGTGGCAGGCACGCTGCCGTGCTTGGCTTGGCTATGGCATGTAGCCCACCTTACGGCGGCAGACAATCCTTGGTCGGCTCACCTGTTCTACTCGTTGCGGCAAAGCGCGGCGGCGCACGCCTGGCCCAGTCCACTTTGGCTTAGCGTCGACTTTTACCGGGGGATCGGCCGCGATCTGTCGACCGTCGTATTGACTCCGGTGGGCCTAGTGCTGGCCGTTTGGGGACTGCGATCGCGGCGGCCACTGTGGCTGACCGCGTGGTTGATCGCGTCGGCTCTGTTGGTGGTGGCGTTGCCGCGAAAGTTTCACGAAATGAACTACTATTTCGTGCTTGTGCTGCCGCCTATTGGCGCGCTGAGCGGCTTGGGGTGGGAGCGGCTGCGAGCGCAGGCGTGGTATCGCCGGAAGGTGGGCGTCGTGCTGGCGGCGTCGGCCCTCTTGGCGTCGGCGCGCTGTGCCTGGCGGCCCGGCTTTGTCACGCCTGCGGAAGATCGGGCCGTGGTGGCCGCGGCACACGCGCTGCAAACCCATTCCACGCCGGGCGAGCGGATTGTGGCCATGCACGGGACGACGCTGGACTTGTTGTACCACTGCGATCGCCAAGGTTGGGCCGTGGCGCCGCATGATCCGTATCTCGATGAGCGACTGAACGAATGTCGTCGTCAGAGGGCCCAGCGATTAGTGGTCGTGGGCGATTTAGCGGAGCGTCGCCGCTTGGAGGACCTCTTAGGCGCCGGTCCGATCGCTTCGGGCGACGGTTTCGCGGTCTTCATGATGAATCGCGCGGGGGGAACCTCGTCACCCGTCTTGCTGGGCAACTGAATGAGCATGGTGCGGGTCAAGATGGCGGGCAAATGCTCGGACAAGTATGGAGTTCCCACCAGGCCGGGCACGATATATCGCGTTGCCGTCAGCATGCCGACGACGGCCAACGCCGCCGGGGCGCCATCATCGTGCAGAAAGTAGGCCAGTGCCGCGTCGCGCGTTCCGATGCCGCAAAAACTGACCGGCAAGACGCCGACGAACAGGCTCAGCGCGACCTTCGGCGCCGCGATGAGCGGCGAAAGGTCGATTCCAGCCGCCCACAAAAAAAGCTGAATCTGCGCCAGGTGCAAGCACCACAGGCCAAGCGTTTGAGCGCTCAACAGCATGACTGCGGCGCGATTGGGTCGATCCGAGTCAAACCGGCCCGCCAGAAACAAATGGACGCCCAGCACCGCCAGCCCAACCGCCACCGCCGCGCCGCCGTGCCCGTGCGAGACGATGTAGCCCAACGCGCCCAGGCCGGCCAGAGTGGCGACGTCGTCCAGCTTTTCGAACAGCGCCCGCGCGGCCAGCCAGGACACGGTCAGTCGGCCATCCACCATCAGCGCCTTGCCAAGATCACCCATCTTGGCCGGCAAGAAGAGGTTCGCGGCGCTGGCGGCCAACACTTGCCGCACCGCCTGCCCCAGCGACTGACGCCTCCGCGAGGCAATCAAGGTGTTCCATCGCCACGCGGAGACGCAGGTCTGCGGCACAAAAAGCGCCGCAGCCGCCGCCAGCCACGCGATTTCCAAACGCCCGATGGCCCGAAACACTTCGGCCCAATCGGCGCGGGTGCAAACCACCGCGATCAGGATCACCGCGACGGCGATCGACAATATCCGTTTTTTCATGCTTGCGGCCTGTGCGAACCATCTTCTACTTGCCTGGCGTCGGCGATCGGCAGTTCGCGCACGATGGTTGCCGTGCCCGTGCAATTGAGCGACTCGACTGCCGCTGGACAGTCGGTCCACGGTGACAGGACGCTCCGCTGGTAGACATTGCCCGCGGCGACGTACGTTGTTTGCAAATCGGTTGTCAGCAAAATCCGCCGCACAGGTTTGCAGCCCGAGCGTCTTTCGAGCTGGTCGACGACGCGCAGCCTAGCCGTGGCTTGTTCCGTTGCCGACAATCGCTGGACCGTGCGCCGGTGCCACAGTGGCCCCGTCTGTCGACCAGTGATCAGCCGCCGCTGCAACAGCCAGCGCACCGGGCCGCGAAACCATCGGCCCAGCGTCAGCAGGAGCAATCGGAAAGCGATTTGTTTGGCGGGCGTTGCCGTTTCGTGTCGGCAATAATGCATCGGACCGTAGGATTCCAATTGCCAACTCGCCGATTCGCCGTCGCCGTGCGCTGCCGTGGTGAATTGCGTTGGGCGGGCCGGTTCAAATACCTGCGAGGTAAGCTGTCTGCCGTCGGCCAGTTCGACCAGCAGCCCCGTGTCGCTGGCCAACAGTTCGTCGTTTGCGAACAACTTGAAGACCCCGCCGCGGGCGGCGGAAACCACCGCGTGGGTCGAATGGTCTCGGTCCACGAGCAACTTCGCCTGCGGCAACCAGACCGGGACGGTTTCGTGCGAAGCCGGCAAGTGCTCGGCGCCTTCCGTCCCCGCGGTCGGCGACCAATCGACGTAGGCCTCAAGCAAGCTGGACACACGATGCGCGATTAGCCGGTCGTCGTCGAAATGGGCCTGCGTGCCCCGGGCAATCGATCTCAGGCAACCGTCGGCCAGCATTGCGGCGATGGCGGAACGAGGCGCCAACAACTCCAAGCCATGTGGGTAACAGTGCAGCGAACCGCGGCTGCCGTACTCCCCGGCATAGCTGGCGTCGGGGTGCAGGAACAGGCGGGCGAACTCCAACGCCCGCACGACGGCGTCGTGAATGCGTCGGTCGGTTGTGTATCGCCGCAGCACCGCCAGGCAGGAGATCGTGACCGTGTGATAACCGGGGTCGGCCCCGCCGTATTCGCTGAACCAGCCCTCGGGCGACTGCCACGACAGCAGCTTCTCCAATCGTTGCTGCGAGGCGAATGCAAATCGCCATCCGCCGATCAGTTCGAACACGCGGTGCAGCCCTAGCGCCGCCAACGCCACATGGTTGGCCAGTTGGCCCGTTTCGTCGTGCAGCGCCAACCACCGGCCGCCACGTTCAAAAAACGCCAACAGGTCTGGTTCATGGAGTCCCAGCGTTTGATACGCCTTGGTGCAGGCGGCCAGCGAGAACGCCGCAGCCCCCAGGGCCCGCTCGTAGGGGTAATAGTCGTCGCACGAGCCGTCACGGTGACAGCTTCGAGCGGCGAACCGAATGCCCGCGATCGCCAACTCGCGGACGCGCGGCAGACCGTGCCAGACGTTGCCTGGCATGGCGTGCGTGTACGCCAGCGCCAAGGGGAGCGCCGCCTCTTGATACATTTCGCTGGGAAAGTCGGTCGTACGATAGTGCCAAAACTGGCGGTCGAAACAGCCGTAGGTGTCGTGCAGCGGATTACGATCGACGGCGGCCAATAGCCGCGGCAACTGGCGCAGCGCCTCGTGGGCGTACAGGTTGCGGAGCGAAGCGTCGCGACGCCGCTGGCCGGCTGCGCCGGAACGTTCGCCAGGCGTCCGCTCGTTTTTCCTTTTTGGTCGACGCGGGGTGCTCATGGTGTCGTCTGCCGCGTGATGCGGCCGGATGAAATGGGTTCCGTCAGCGCCGGTGGTGGGCCACGATCACTTCTGCCAAGAGCCCCAGCATGGCGGTCATAAACGCCGCCGACAGCAGCACCACGTCGGACTCCTGCATCGAGCCGGTCAGGCGAAAACTGGCCGCGCTCTTGGTCAGGCCCAATAGCAGGATCGTGCCGGCCAGCGGCATGAACACTTTCAGTGGTCGGAAGTAAAGCACCATCCGCAACACGGTGGCCAGGTAAGCCAACGTGTCGTGAATGGGATGAAACTTGCTGCGGCCGATGCGAGGCCGATAGTCCACCGGCACGTACTTCACCGCGTAATCATTGGTGAGAAACGCCAACGTCATCGTCGTTACGCAACTGAATCCGTTGGGAATGACCCACAGCCAGGGGAGCATCGCCTCGCGCTTAAAGGCCTTGAGGCCAGTGTTGAGATCGGGAATTGCATGTCCGGTGAGATAACAGGCTAACTTGCGGATGAACCACTTGGCCGGACGTCGCAGCCAGGCGTGCGTGCCTTGCTCGCTAGTCCGCGCGCCGTTGACCTGATCGTAGGCGGGAAAATGCTTGAGCAGGGCCGGTATCGCCTCGGCCGGATAGCTGCCGTCGGCGTCGAGCATCACGATTACGTCTCCGCGGGCCTCGCGAATGCCCAGTTTTCGGGCTGCCCCTGCGCCGCGATTTTCCACGGCGCGAATGACGCGGACCGGCGTCTGCCAACAATCGGCGGCGAAGCGCTCGGCCAGATCGGCTGTAGCGTCGGTCGAGGCGTCGTCGACCACCACAATTTCGTAGTCCAGATCCAGCGGGTCGAGGGCCTGCACCAGGTCGCCCAGCACGCGGCCAATGGCCAACTCCTCGTTATAGGCGGGCAGCAGCACCGTCAATTTGTGGGCCGTCGGCGACGGCTGTGCCCAGGCCACCACGGTTTGCGTCTGTAGGCCATCCATGCCTTCCTCCTTGAGCGCAACTGTCCTT
>CAYWTU010000227.1:0-6743 GCA_964461275.1 uncultured Pirellulales bacterium
AACTGCCCCCCGGCCCGCCCGTGCTCGCGTCGCTGGTGGCCGAAGTCTACGGCCGCCCCGATTCCAGCTACGACGATCTGCTCGACGCGGGCCGCGCCGTGGCGGCGCGATTCCGGCAGGAGCCCGGCGTGGTGGATGTCGACGACGTGGCCGAGGCGCCGGCCCAGCGGCTGACGTTCGTCGTCGATCAAGAAAAGGCGGCGCTGGCTGCCGTGAGCGTGGAAGAAATCGCCCGCACGTTGCGGCTGGCGTTGGCCGGCGATGTCGAGCAGACGTTGCGGCTCGAAGGCGAACGCCAACCGCTGCGGATCGTGCTCCGGCTGCCGCGGGTGGATCGTTCCGGCGCCGACTTATTGGGTCAGATTCAGGTCAACGGGAGCGGCGGCCGGCTCGTGCCTTTGGCGGAGCTAGGCCGCTGGGAAGCCGGACGTGTTGGGCAGACGATTTACCACAAGAATCTGCAGCGAGTGGTTTACGTCTTTGCCGAGTGCGCCGGCCGACCGCCGGCGGAGTGCGTCATCGACGTGTTGGCTGATCGAGTCGCGACCGACGCGCCGCCTAGCCCAGATCGGTCCCCGCCGGCGCGGCCGGTCCGCGGGCGGACGTTCCTTGCCAATGGCAGCGGCATCCCCTGGTCTCTGCCGGCCGGTACGAGCGTCACGCTGGCGGGCGAAGGGGAATGGAAGATCACGCTCGACGTGTTCCGCGATCTGGGGCTGGCCTTCGGAGCGGCCATGATGATGATCTACATCATCTTAGTCGCGCAAACCGGATCATTCCTCGTGCCGGTAGTGGTCATGCTGGCCATTCCGCTGACGGTCCTAGGCGTCATGCCGGGGTTCTTCCTGCTCAACGGGGCAACCGCCCAGCACGTCGGCGGGTACGCCGATCCAGTCTATTTCACCGCCACCGCCATGATCGGCATGATTGCCCTGGCGGGCATTGTGACGCGCGACGCGATCATTTTGGTCGATTTTATTGAGCTGACGGTCGCCCGCGGCCGCAGCTTGTTCGACGCCATCCTGGAAAGCCGCGTGGTGCGGCTGCGGCCAATCTTGTTGACGGCCGGCGCGGCAATGCTCTCCAGTCTGCCTATCACGCTCGATCCGATTTTCTCGGGACTTGGTTGGTCGCTGATCTTTGGCCTGCTGGCTAGCACGCTGTTTACGTTGTTCGTAATTCCGGCCAGCTATTGGCTCTTGTACCATCGGCGAACGTAAGCCGGACGCGCTCACGTCTTATAGCCGCAGTCGCCAGAGCTTGGCCGCAATGGCGAAAATCTGCCCGCCTTTGGCAATCAAGTCTATGCACGCCCTCCGCTGACCGTGCCCAATCGCACGTTGAGTGCGCGCTCGCTCGCCGGCAACACCCCAGCAGCGTGACGATTGCGTCCTGTTTTCCGGTTGGCCGTCGCTTCAGCAGCGCCTCGTCAGTCCGCGGACCGTTCGGCATTGGATTTGCCTATCGGATTATGTTGGGGCGACAACGCGTGGGGCGCTGTCGCGGGTGAGGAAGCTTTTGCCAAAAGGAAACGTCATGCGAACGGAGATTGGGTTCGGCCGACGGTCGATAAATGCGGCGATTGGGCTCGTGGTATGGGGGGCGATGATCGGCGGGCTCCCCGCATTGGGTCAAGAAAAGCCGAAGGACGCCAGCGCCGACGCGGAAACCAAGGGAGACAAGCCGGTGAGCTTCTGGATGGACAAGAAGCTCGAATACTCACAGCACATTCTGTCCGGTCTGGCGCTGGAGGACTTCGAAAAGATCGGTCGCACCGCGCAGGCCATGCAACGCCTAGGGAAGATCGAAACCTTCGTGCGGCGGCACGATACCGAGGCCTACCGCACGCAGTTCCGCGTGTTTCAATTCGCCAACGAGGAGTTGATCCGATTGGCGGCGGAGAAAAACATCGACGGCGCCGCCCTGGCGTTCACCCAGTTGACGCTCAGTTGCGTCAATTGCCACAAACAACTGCGGGGCGCGAAGTGAAGTTGGCCGGCGGCTGGGCAAGTTCGGCGGCTGGCCGCAGCTACGGGAGCAATCGGTAATGAACCCGGCAGCGATCGTGTTCTTGGTCTTGGCGAGTGTGCTGGGCGGCGTCGGCTTGGTGGCCGGCATCGTCGCGCTGGCCATGCATCTGTCGGCCCGCGGCAGCGGCTGGGCGTCGTTGGCACAGCGATTCCCAGCACCGGCCACCGGTTCGGACGGCCAGCGCGTCGCGGTTATGCGAGTTGGGCCGGTGATGTACCGGCGCTGCGTGCGCGTGGCGCTGGACGACCAGGGGCTGACGTTGCGGACGTGGTTGCCGGGGCATCGGCCGATCCGCATGCCGTGGAGTTGCGTTCAGGCGCTGGGAGAAGAGCGACTGCAGTGGCAACGTGTGGTGACGGTTGAACTGGTCGGCGACGACCAACCGCGGCTGACATTGCCCGAGCAATTCCGCGCGGAATTGCAGACTCGGCTGCGAGCGGATCAACCGGTTACCGTTGAATTGGTGGGCGCGTCGTGAGCACTCCAACGTTTGCCGGGAAAGGAACGTGACATGGACCGCCTGGAACCCGAAGCCCTTCGCGAGCTGATCCGCCATCCACGCGGCGGCTGTGTGTCGATCTATTTCGCCACGCCGTGCGCTGGTACGGCCCTGCGCGAGAACCCCATCTGGCTCAAGAACGCCGCTGGCCAGGCCGAATCCAGATTGGAACGTCACGGACTGCGTTCGACGCTGGCGCGACAGGTCGTCGCCCCCATTCGCAAATTGGAGGAAGAGACCGAGTTCTGGAAGCACTTGGGTCACGGGATTGCGCTGTTCGCCGCCGAAGACCTGTGTCGCGCTTGGCGATTGCCGACGGCGTTCGCCCCCAGCGTGCGCGTGGGGCCACGGTTTCACCTGTTGCCGCTCTTGGCCGAGGCCCAGCAAGACGACGATTTCTACGTGCTGTCGGTCCATCGCAACGGCGTCCACCTGTACCGCGGCGACCGCCACCGACTCACTCCGGTGGACGACGCCGGTTTGCCCCCGGCGGCCAAGGAGGCCTTGCACCTGGACGAGCGCCAATCGACCGTCCAAGCGCACACCGGCAACCCACGACTGCCCGGCAACGAGGGGCGGGTGTTTCATGGCCAAGGGGCGGCGCCGGACGTAGCCAAGGATGAGTTGGGTTTGTATTTCCGACAGGTCGACCGGGCGGTGTGCAGCGCCTTGGGACCGTCGCGGGCGCCGTTGGTGTACGCCGGCCTGCCGTGGCAGTTTCACATCTACCGAGAAGTGAATCGCTGTCCGGCGCTGGCCGACCGGCCAATTGCGGATTCGCCCAGCCCGGTCGACTTGGCAACGCTGCACCGCGAGGCGTGCGAGGTTTTGGCTGCACGGTGGGCCGCGCCGCTATCGAAAGCACAGGCACAGTTGCACGCCGGACTCGGCAAGGGGCTGGCCACGGCCGACGCCTGGGAAGCGCTGCGGGCGGCGCAGTCGGGCGCCGTCGAATCGCTGCTGGTGGCCCAAGACGCGGAACTGCCCGGCCGCTACGACGCGCAGACACAGTCGGCCGAGCCGTGCAATCCGGACCGGCCCGAGGCCGAGGACCTGCTCAATGTGGCGGCGATCTTGACGGTCGAGCAGGGCGGGCGGGTCTTTCAGGTTCCTAGGTCGCTGCTGCCGGACGGCGGTTTGGCCGCGGCAGTGTATCGATACGAGGTGGTCCTGCCGCCGGTGGGCGCAGCGCGGTAGGAATCTAGCCATTGCCGGGTCCCGAGATTTCGCCCGGCGGCCGAACCTGCGCCGGCAGTTCTGCCTGCCGCCCTTGGCAAAAACCTGCGGGAATTTAGAACTTTTTTTGCCCATTCGGACCGATGATTCTTGGGCAAACTCTTGACAGCGACGTTGGGCCGGATTGTAGTAGATATTGTGCCAGTCACCACCGGAAAGGGACGCTCATCCCCGCTCGCCACAGCCGCCGCCCTTAAGGCCGTTTTCGCGCTGTGTCCTTTCCGTCGCTGAGCCCTGTTCGGGCTCGCTTGCAGTTGCTCCCCGGCTAGGTTTCGCCGCGATCTTCGCTGCGCTATCGCCGGTGGCACTCTTGTCCGTCGCACGGGAAGGCGTCGTACTGCTGCCGCGAGTGAATCAGGGCGACCAGACTTTGCGAGCACTCAGCGTCCTCTTTGATTCACACCAATGACTATCGACTTTGCAGGAAGTCACGCCATGAAGAAACTCATTCTCGCCGCACTTGTTGTTGCCGTTGGCTCGGTCTTCTCCGCCTCGGCGGCCCGAGCCGACCTAGTCCTCGATTGGAACTCCACGCTTCGCGCCGTGACGAAAAGCGACGGCCACAACGCCGTCAACATGGCTAACCCCGGCTGGTCGACGCGCTCGATGGCCATGCTCAACGGCGCCATCTTCGATGCCTTCCAGGCCAAGAACGACCACTTTCAGCCGCTGTTGGTAGACACCACAGCGGCGCCGGGTACGTCGCTCAACGCGGCCATCAATGAAGCGGCCAAGCTTATCTTGCTCAACAACTATTCCGGCGAAGGGACGATCATCCATGGCGACTACGACGCCCGGATGGCGGTCATTCCCAACGGCGCCGCCAAGAACAACGGCATCGCCCTGGGGCAATTCATCGCCAACCAGTACATCGCCAGCCGCGCCGGCGACGGCTCGGACGACATGGTCGCTTATTCACCGACGCCGGGACCCGGTGTGTGGAGTTCCGACCCGTTCCACCCTGGACAACAGGCGTGGGGCCCCGGGTGGGGCGCCGTGACGCCGTTCATGATTCCCAATACCACGGACTTCATCAACGCTTTGCCTCCGATTCCGGCCCTTGACAGTCCCGCGTACACCGCGGCGTTCGAGATGGTCAGAGACTATGGCCAGCTCAACAGTGCCGTGCGAACCGCGGACCAGACCGCCATCGGCCTGTTCTGGGGCTACGATCACGCCGGCCTGGGCCCGCCACCCGTGCTCTACAACCAGAACCTTTCGGACATCGCCACGCAGGCGGGCAATACGCCGGAGCAAAACGCTCGGTTGTTCGCCATGGCCTCGGTGTCGATGGCCGACGCGGCCATCTCGGCCTGGGACGCCAAGTTCAAGTACAACTTCTGGCGTCCCGTGACCGCCATTCAGCAGGCCGACACCGACGGCAATCCCGACACGAATATTCCACCAGGCGACCCCTGGCGGCCCTTGGGTGCGCCCGGCGATGACCCCCTGTCCAGCGACGACGATTTCACCCCACCGTTCCCCGCCTGGACCTCGGGTCACGCCACGATGGGCGGCGCGCTGTTTGAAACGCTCAAGCTGTTCTACGGCACGAATGACTTCGACGCCATCGACGGCATCATCGGCGACGACCCGTTCTATACGCTGACCTCGGCCGAGCCGGGCGGCGGGCTGGCGCGGCACTACGAGACGTTCACCCAGACGGCGCCGCTGGCCATCGGCGCTGAAGATTCACCCGAGGGCGAGAACGGCACCAGCCGCATCTACCTGGGCATCCACTGGATCTTCGACCAGGTGGACGGCATCTCGCTGGGGCATTCTGTCGCCGACCACATCTATAACAATTGCATGACGCCGGTGCCCGAGCCGAGCACCTGGGCTTTGGCCATGTTCGGCGCGGCAACGATGCTGCTGGCCGCTCGCCGCAAACGGGCCGCGCGCTAGGTCATTCCACCGAAACAGAATACAGGTCCGCGTCCTGAAGGTGGAATCGCAACGTGACGACATCGACGCCACGGGGCAACGAGTTGCCGCCGCTCCACTGCACCGTGCGCTCGATTTCGTCACCGATGATTTCCTGACAGTCGTCCCGGCCATAGCCCGCGAGCGGCCGACCTTGGGCGTCGCGCAGCTCGACCCGCACCGTTCCCGCCGCCGAAGTGGAGTAGTTCAGCTTCAACTGACGACCTGGCGCCGTGCCGTCGCTGCCTGGATCGGTGAATCGAGCCGCAACGCGCGACAGGTCGAACGGCGGCGTCTCGAACCAGCCAGGTGCGTAGCCCGCATGGACCGAGGAAAAACCATCGGTTCGCAGCGAGAGCCGATCGACGCGGTGCGTTGGCTGGCCATAGTTCCGCTGGATGAACAGCGACATTTCGGCGGGGCCGGTCGGCACAATGCCCAAAGCGGGATAATTGGTGCGCGACGTCCAGTTTTCCCAACCGATGCCGGGCCGCACGAAGCTTTCCAGGAACGTGCGGTCGTAGCGGTTGCCGCCGCGGCTGGTCAGCAGCACCGCGTCCGAGACATCGCCGAAATAGCGCGGGTCGACGTGGATCGTCCGCGCCTGTTGGTCGCTGAGCACCTTGCGGCCGGGCATGAACCGGGCGGCCACGCCGATGTACAGGTGCGGGGCTCGAAAGTATGGATGCGTCTGGTTCGTGTATAGGTGTTCGGCCGGCCCGTCGCCCATCTCCATTTGCTCGGGGGCCGACCAGTGCCGGAAATCGTCGGACGTGGCCCGCGCCACTGCCCGCACGCCCGCCGGCGAACGGCGATAGTACAACAGGTACTTTCGCTCGGCAGTTGACCAGAAGGCGACATTTTGCGAATCGAAGACCCACCCAGTGTCCTTGAATACGGCGTCGTCCTGCACGCGGCGCCAATGCCAGCCATCGGCCGAGACAAAGCCGATCAGCCCCGAATGGCTCGTGCCCCCTAGCGCTTTGAAACGTTCGTCGGCGGGCACGCCGGGCCGTGCGTCTACAAAAGGCGAAAAGTTGTGCGAGGCGGGCGT
>CAYWTU010000228.1:0-6742 GCA_964461275.1 uncultured Pirellulales bacterium
GCGGTCGCCGTCGGACAAGGCGCGAGCCAGCGTTTTCATGACCACCGCCGCGTAACCTTCGCCCACAATCAGCCCGTCGGCCTCGGCGTCGAACGGACGCGAGCCCTGACTGCTCAATGCCCGGGCATGGGCGAACAGCACCAGCGAGTCCGACTTGCAGTCCGACGCCCCGCCGGCGATCGCCATGTCCACGCGCCCCAATTGCAGCGCCCGAGCGGCCACCAACATCGACTGCAGCGATGAGGCGCAGGCCGAGTTTAGCGCCAAGTACGGACCGGTCAGACCCAGCGCCTGCGTAATGGCGCCAGCCACCAGGCTGCACGCCACGTCGGCTGACTGGGCCGTCCGCTTGGGGAGCGGGCCGCGGATCCGTTCGATCAACCGCGCGATGACGCGGTCTTGCTGCGCCGCGGGCAGGGCCCGAAATTCGTCCACCTGGCGCAATAGCTCGGCCGCTTCTTCGGCGTACGAGGCGTACGTCAAATCGCCCCCCAGCGTGCTCCCTTGGGCATGGCCGATGTAAACGCCGGTGTTGCGCAGCGGCACGTTGAACGGGTCCAACCCCGCGTGACGCAGCGCTTCGACCGCCGTTTGACACATAAGCAGGTGGGCGCCGTCGACCGAGTCGATCAAGCTCTGCGGCACGGGGCAGACGGCAGGATTGAACTGCCGGCTGTTGATGATCGCTCCCAGCTTGGAATACGTCTTGCCGATCTGACCGACGCGGTTGTCGTAATACAACTCTTGGTCGAGCCGGTCGGGCGGCAATTCGACAATCGCGTTGCGCCCTTCAACTACCAGCTTCCAAAACTGGTCCACATTGTCGGCGCCTGGCAAGCGACAGGCCATCCCAATGATGGCCAGGGGAATGCTCGATGGACTCTGCATGGCACAAGATCTTCACGGTAAGGGACGGGGCGAGCGCCCAGCGGCGCGCGGCAGGTTAGGCGTCTTCCGTGACGGTCGGCGGTCGTCATGCGCCAGGAGCGGCGGACAACGCAGGCGGGCGAAGGGAAGCATTGGAGGCGTGCGGGGGGCGAGACGAGGTGGGAGCGAGGATCGCCGTCAGAGACGACAGCGCGCCCTCGACTTGGCCGCCGGCCCCTTCGATCGTCAACAGGCCTTGGCGTGCGGCGCCCGCCACGGTGAGCCGCCCTTGGCTGCACGCGTCGAGCGTCGTTGAGCTTAGGTAGCAGGTGGCGCCGGCCGCGGCGCTGGGGCCGATGCCGGCCAGAACCGGCCGCTGTCCGCAAAAACCCCAGTGCCAGACTCCGCCGCCACTGCCGGAAATCTCCAAGGTCAGCCAATCGGTTGCCTCGGCCCGGCCCGCTTCGGCCCCATCGAGGGCGGCAAATTGGGCCCCAAACCAGGCGTCGCCGTCAAATGTGCGTTCAGCCGACTGATGCTGCAGCGCCGCAAAATTGTTCTCGATGGCGAACCGCGCCGTGGCCATCATCCGCTCGTGCGTCATCTCGGGACAGCGGTAGTTTGGCAACACGCGCTGCAGATGCGTGCGGTCGAACTGCGGGTCGTCGCGCCAGTGCGAGCGATAGACCTCCATATGTCGACGAAACAGCGTCTCGCAGGTGGCCAAATCCTCGGGCCGCGCTACGGTCGCCGTCTTGCGCTTGGACCAGCGCCGAATCGATTCTTGAATCACCCGCTGCAATGCCCGTACGTTCACCGTTTGAGGCGACGTCAGATGGTACGTCTGGCCGTGCGTTTCCGGTCTCTCCAAGAGGGCCACAATGGCCCCCGCCACCCAGTCGACCGGCACAAAATTCTTTCCTTCGTCCCCGCGCAGCCCCAAGGCCGCGAAGAATCGGTCGCCCATCTCCTCCGGTGGAATTCGGCTGCACATGGTGTAAGCCAGTTGCAGCGGCAGGTAAAAACCATGGTACGAGGTGGTGAAGCCCGTTTGCGAGTCGCCCACGATGCTGCCCGGGCGATAGAACGTCCGCTGACGCAACCTGCGGGCGGAGCGCACGATTTTCTCGGCGGCCAGCTTGCTGGCCTCATAGACGTTGCCTAGGTCCTGCCCCAGGTCGAGTTCCGTTTCCAGCACCCTCCCGGTTCGCAGTCCGCACAGGTACGCGGTCGAGACGTGGTGAAAATCCTCTATACCCGTCCGTTCGCACAGCTCCACCAGCGCCCGCGTCCCCTCGACGTTGGTCCGCTGCGGCTCGCCATCGGCCTGAGCCTTGAAGATCATGCTGGCCGCGCTGTGCAAAACCGCGTCGCAATGATCGGCAATCCAGCGCTCGTCGGCCGATGACAGTCCCAAGCCCGGCAGGCGAAGGTCCGCTTCGATCACCACCGGCCGCGGCAGCGCGCGACGCATCTGTGTCTCGAACCCCTGCAAAATGGCTTCCACCCGGTCGGCTGCGGAAGCCAGCTTGCCGGTGCGCACCAGCACCGCCAAGGGCCGCTGACGGATGAGCAACCCGCGCATGACATAACGGCCGACCAGTCCCGTGCCGCCGGAAAGCAACAAATATCCCATGCCCTAAACATCCCTTTCTCGGGACAGTCCCTTCGAAACTGAATTGTGTCCGCGTTTCCAGATCGGCTGCACGCCGCCAAGCAAGTTGGACCGAATAACCATCCAACGTTGGTGCAGTCTGTTATGATAGGATAATTGGGATAAATATGGAGAGTACGCAAAATGTGGCAACTTAACGATTGACCGCCACAATGGCCTGATTCAATTACCAATATGGGTGGACACCGCCCATCGGTTCATTTCGCAACGCCTCGGCGTTGCCGCCCCATGCCTCAGCAGTGCACCGAAAAACGATTCGCATGGGCCGTTGTCCTGGCATTTGCCGCGCTGGCGCCGGTGGCCGGTTGGGGGGCGTTTGGGGCCATGCGACGGATGGAGAACAACGTTGTTCATTGGCTGCCACCCGAGTACGAATCGACACGGACGTTCTTCCAGTTCCTCAAACATTTCGATCCTGACGCCTTCGTACTGGTGAGTTGGCCGGGCTGCACGCTCGACGATCCGCGGGTGCCTCGATTGGCCCAGGGGGTCGTAGGCCACACCAGCTTAGAGAGTGGCCAGAGCAAGTCGCGCTGCTATCAGCGCGTGCTGACTGGCCCCAGCCTAGTGGCCACGCTGCAAGAGCCGCCCATAGAAATCTCGCGCGACGAGGCGCTGCGGAGGCTCCGCGGTTCGCTGGTCGGCCCCGACTTGCGGACAACCTGCGTGGTGTTGGCCATGTCCGAGTACGGCGTGTATCACATGCGCGAGGCGCTGGACGAGTTGCACCGCGTCGCCCAACAGGAGTGCGGGCTGACAGCCGACGAGTTGCGTTTGGGCGGACCGCCGGTGGACAACGTGGCGCTGGATGAGGCGGGCGAGCGAAGCATGTTTCGCGTGATGGGTCTGTCGACCGCGTTCGGGCTGCTGGTCTGTTGGTGGTGCCTGCGACAGCCGCGGCTGATCGCCATGGTTGTGGCCGTGGGGCTGTTTACCGTGGCGCTCAGCTTGAGCGCCCTGTATTTCACCGGCGGCGTGATGAATGCCGTGGTGCTGACCATGCCGGCCCTGGTGTACGTGGCGGCCGTATCGGGTGCGATTCACCTAACCAATTACTACCGCGAAGAGTCGCACCGGGTTGGCCTGCGGCGAGCGCCGTGGGTTGCGGTGCGCCTGGCGGCGCTGCCGCTGGGGCTGGCCACGCTGACCACCTGTACGGGCCTGTTGTCGATGACGGTCAGCGAATTGCTGCCCATCCGCGACTTCGGCCTATACTCGGCCATCGGTACGGTGCTGGGACTAGCGTGTTTGTTGCTGTTGTTGCCCGCGGCCCTGACGTTGTGGCCGATTGCGTCCCATCGACGGCCCCTGGCAGCGTTCGAACTTCACGGACGCGACGCATTGGACCAGGCCGGTCGATGGCGCCAAGCGGCCACATTCGTGCTCGACCGCCACCGCTGGCTGACCTGGGGAACGTGGGCGCTGTTGGCCGTCGCGGCGGCGGGATTTACCCGCGTGCAAACGTCGGTGCAGATCATGCGGATGTTCGACGAGCGGGCTAAGATTCTGGCCGACTATGCCTGGCTGGAAGAAAACCTGGGGCCGCTGGCGCCGGTGGAGATTGTAGTGCGGTTCGACCGAGACTGCCCGTTGAGTTTCGGCGAGCGGATGAACGTTGTCGACGCGCTGCACCGTCAGAGCGAAACCGCGCCGCACGTGGGCAGCGCCCTCTCGGCGGCAACGTTCATGCCCAGCGTGGGCGACCAGGACCGGCTGTCGGCGCAGCGAGCGGAACAATCGCCGTTGGGGCGCACGGCCAAGGCCTTGGCGGGCGGCAAGTCGATCCGCCAACGGGTGCACGACGTGCGGCTGGAGCGCCGCCGCCACGACCTGCTGCGGACCGGATTTCTCCGCGACGATGACGGCGCCGAGTTGTGGCGAATTTCGGCCCGCGTAGCGGCGCTGGAGAACGTTGACTATCACCAATTCGAGCACAGCATGCGCCAAGCTCTCGAACCGCTGGTGCAGCGGCTCGAGCGCCGTGGTCCCATTGGAATGAGCCTGTCTTACACCGGCGTCTTGCCGATCGTGTACGAAGCGCAGAACTCGCTCTTGCGGGGCATGATCGTCGGCTACGGAGCCGACGTTGCGCTGATCGTTGTGGCCATGGCCGCCGCCGTGCGCAGTTGGTCGGCCGGATGGCTGCTGCTGTTGCCCAGCGTGCTGCCGGCGGCGGTGGTGTTGGGGGGACTCGGTCTGGCGGGCGTGGTGGTCGACATGGGCACGGTGATGCCCCCGTGCGTGGCGCTGGGGGTGACGGTCGACGACGTGATGCACTTTCTGTTGCAGTTTCGCCGTGGCGTGCAGTCAGGCCGAGACCGCCGCCAGGCCACCCTGGACGCTTACGGCCATTGCGCCCGGGCGATGTATCAAAGCTGGGCGGTGCTGGGGCTAGGAAATTTGGCGTTCGCGTTCAGCCCGTTCGCACCGACGCAACGGTTCGGCCTGGTGATGGCGGCGCTATTGACCGCTGCGCTGTGGGGCAATTTGGTGTTTCTGCCGGCGCTGCTCCAGGGCCGGCTCGGCTTTGCCTGGGAGCGCCGCATTCGAGCCAGGATGAATGGCAACGCAACGGTGCAGAATTGGGCGGCGTCCCAGACCACGGCTCCGGAGGAGCTGGCCGTGGACGAACTCGTTTCAGGGTCTTCGGCCCTCTAAAGTCGGGCGAGCTCGAGCATTCGCGCGTTCCAGCGCAATGCGCTACCCAACGTTCACCGTCTCGGGCGCCTCTTCGTCCACCTCCATCTCAACGTCGGTCTGAGCGGCTTGCGGACCGGTTAGCGAACGATGCCGTAACCAAGCGACGCCCAGCAGACCCCAATTCGCGAGCACTACCGCCAAAACATAGGTGTTGGCGGTTTCGCCTTCGCCGAAGCCGTAGCTGTGCAGCCCCTTGCCCAGCACGAAATTCACCCCGTACCAAGACATCACAATCGCCGTGGCGCCTGCGACCGTGCCGGCGATCAGACCGAAATTGCCGACCCAGCCCGCATATCGGCCGTGCAGCACGGCCAAATAAACCAGCAGCGAGATCAGCGCCCAGACCTCCTTGGGATCCCAGCCCCAGAAGCGCCCCCAGGCCACGTCGGCCCACAGCGCCCCCAGAAGCGTGCCGGCCGCCAACAACACCACTGCCACCTGCACCGCCTTGTAGACATAACCGGCCATCACACCGGCTGCTTCCGGCGCGCGATAACCGACCACCGTTGGTCCGGCCGCGGACGGGGCCATGATTGGCCGATAGCTGCCCAAGAGGTAATACCCAAGGCCAATCAATCCCACGCCCCAGGCCAGCGCCCCTGCGCCGTAGCTAGAGCCGATCGTCAATACGTGAACCAACAGCCAGAATTGATCGCGGAGCACCGGTTGCAGCGGGGCGAACTCCTTATTGAGCACCGGCGAGTACCAGGCGATGTATGAGCCCAGGAACGCCACGCCGGTGGCGGCCAGGGCAAACGGCCAGCGAGCGTAGGCCTGAGGGGCCAATCGCCGCGCTGCGCCGCCCGCCAACTGAGCCGGCACGGTAGCTATCGCCGCTGCCAATGTCGTGGCGATCCGCGGCAAGTACCAGACCGTAGGCAGCAGAACGCACAATCCCACGGCCCAGGTCATCGCGTCGTTCAGGTCGGGAAGTTGGCGGCCCACGTCGATGTTCGGCAGCAAGTTGATCACGGTTCTGCCGCCGGAATAAAACGGCCACCACGCCAGCGCCGCGAAGAGATACAACGACAACAGGGCGCGTGGCGCGAGCAGCGCCAGGTTCCAAAGGCCGTCGCCGGGGCGCGAACGTGCGGCAGACTCTTCGCCGTGCGTTTCCCAAGTGCCCGGGACCGCGGTCAGGCGCCACGCCCGTTGCACGCCCGCCCAAGTCAGCGGCAAGAGCGTCAGCCAGGCGCCCATGAGCGTTACGAAGAACGGCACGTAAATCACCGTTTCGTACATGTTGGTGACCGGCGCCCAGCGCGTGATGGCCACCCGCAAATAGAACCCGTATGCCGACCACAGAAGCCCGCCCGCCAGCACGGCCATCCCCACCCAAAACGAACGGCTGCTCTGTTGCCCGAACACGAACACCCCGGCGAAACAGCAGGCCGCCAGGGCGCTGAGTACCCACGACCACTTGAAGGGATCGAGCGCGTCGTAGCGAACGTCATTTTCGGGGAAGCCAACGGGTGGATAGGCGGTGTGCCGGAGCATGTC
>CAYWTU010000229.1:0-6740 GCA_964461275.1 uncultured Pirellulales bacterium
CGCCCGTGGTCAGCGTTGCGATTAGTCGCTCTTGCGATCGTCGATGGCGACGAAAATTCTCACGACCAATCAGCCACGCCCCCACGATGCTGGTCACGGCGATCGCCACCACGGCGATCACCATCATGGGCATGACCAGTTGCAATTGAATGGGACGGCGCACGGCGGGCGTTTCTCGATGGGCGAGGGAGGGACAACTTGCCAGGACGGAACGGGAAGACGTCTACAAACTTAATCCCCCCACACCCGGAACGGCAATCGGCGGCTACCGCGAGTATGGGCGGTCGGATGCGCGGCGATCCTGTGGCCGGCAGTGGCGATGATTTCGCCAGCCGACAGGAACAGCCGTCGCTGGGAGGGAGGCGTAAATAAGGGCCAGGGAAGAGGTTGTGAATTGTCGAGTCTGCGTCTGCCCGGCGGCACGGCCGTTGCATTTACCGTGCTATCGGCCTGGGTTGCGCAGGTTGGCTACTAACTTACCTGAGGAGCACCACATGAACGAAGTTCGTGTCGACACCAATCCTGAAGACTGCCGGCGCGAACTTACTTTTTCCGCGGCAGTCAATGGTTGCACTGCCCAAGGCGATCGATGTACGTGCGCGAATAGGACTGGCACTTTGCCCCTCCGCGGCTTCACGTTGGTCGAATTGTTGGTGGTCATCGCCATCATGGGGATTCTGGTGGCGCTTTTGCTGCCTGCCGTTCAGGCCGCCCGCGAGGCGGCCCGCCGCTCGAGCTGCGCCAACAACCTCCGGCAAATCGGCGTGGCGCTGCACAACTACGAGTCGGCCGTGAAGGCCTATCCTCCCAGCTTTTGCCTCGTGCCCAACACCACACTGGTCGGCAATAACCGCTGGCGACGGCTTTGTCGGGAAACAACGGGTCGTGGTCGATTCATGGCCGGTTGTTGCCATACCTGGAGCAAGCCCAGCGTTACGACTTGGTCAAACTGGATCAAGCCTGGGATACGCAATTGGCGACCGGCGTGCCGCAATTACGGATTCCAACCTATTTGTGCGGCAGTGAAACCAACGACGTCGTTCGGACCAACGGGGGTACGCCATTCGTTTACCCGCAGACGTACGGATTCAATTTCGGTTCGTGGTTGATCTACGATCCTGTGACCCACTTGACCGGGGACGGTCCGTTCTTCGTCAACGCCAAGATTCGGCCAGCTCATATCACGGACGGCCTGTCGCACACCCTAGCGGCGGCGGAAGTCAAAGCTTTCACCGCGTACTTCCGCAACACGCCAGCCGACCCGGGCTCGACGCCCCCAGATTCAACGGTGGCCCTGGCCGCCTGGGCCACCGGCGCGCAGTTTAAGCTTGGAAAGAAGCTCAACGACAACACGGGTCACACCGAATGGTGCGATGGCCGCGTCCACCACAGCGGCGTGACCACCGTGTTTACGCCCAACACCAAAACGCCGTATCAACACACGGACGGTTTGACCTACGACGTAGATTTCAATTCGCGCCAGGAAGGGCAAAGCGCAACGCAGCGGACGTATGCAGTTGTGACGGCCCGCAGCTATCATCCGGGAGGCGTCAACGCGATACTGATGGACGGCTCAGGGCGGTACGTGGCCGACACGATCGACCGCGCCGTCTGGCGAGCGCTGGGCACGCGGGCGGGCGGCGCAACGCTGGGCGCTGTGCCCTAGGACCGGCAACGAGCGGTCAGTTTTTCTCGCGCCGCGTCAGAAGTTCTCCCAAGACGCCGTGTCGAGGGTGCCAATAGCTGGGCGTGATGTGGGCTCGCTCGCGATAGTCCGCCTGCCGCATGAGCAGTTCGTGCAGTTTGCGGAGATTTCGCGCCGGCACCGAAGGAAACACGTGGTGTTCGATGTGGTAGTTGATGCCGCAGGGAGAAATCAACAACCGCTCCCACCAGGTTGGCAGTATGGTCCGTGTGCCGTTCAACTCGTGTGTCCCCGGAGTACCGACGTGTTCTGACGTTGCCCGGACGCGGTTGAACAAGTTGACCAGCGTCACGCTGGGGACGACCCAGAGAAGAATCGCCTCCCACCATGTGCGGGTGGCGATGATGACGACGTAGGTGAGAATCGTGCCGGCCACGAACACGATTCGCGGCGTGAGCGGTAGGTCCTTGGACAACGGCCTGAACAGGTTCATGCCAGGCGACCACTGTTTAAGGGCCCGGTAGCCTTTGAACAGATTGAGCCCCAGCACACTGAGCGCGATCAACTTGGCCGCCTCCCAGCGTGACTTCGGAAACCGCCAGTCGTGGTCGGCCTGTTGCAGCACCCAGTCGGGATCGCCTGGCGTGTTGGGAAAACGGTGGTGTCGAAAGTGCGTCGCCCGGTACAGCGTCGTGGACAGCCCCAGCGGCATCGCGCAGCACAGGTCGCTGACAAAATCGTTGACCCGGCGGTTGGTGAACAGCAGATAATGGGCGCCGTCGTGCATGAGGATGCCCAGCGCCTGTTGCCGGCTGGCGATCACCACTCCGGCCAACACCCAAACCAGCCAATGTCCGCTGAGCATCGCCGCGGCAAACGCCGCCACGATGACCGCCCACTGCGCGCCGATGGCCAGTGCCCCGTGCACATTGCTTACGGTCGAAAGCCTCCGCACGTCGGCTATGACTGCCGCCCGGTCGAACCGGCCAAGCTCGAGTTCGAACTCCGGAGCGTCGCTGGCATGCGGCTCGGCGCCGGGATTGAGGGAGGATGCGGCCAGGTCTGGCGAAATCGTGGGCGACATGGGCGCGTCTCCTACGTGCGGCAAGTCCATTCAAACGTGCTGACACACCGGTCAATCTAGCACGCTTCGACGATAGATCGCGTTGCCGGCGCGTTTGGGCAACGGGGAACGAACGCGCAGTAACGGGCCGTTTTTTTCAGCGTGCCATTGCATGACGCGCGTCGTCTGCGGCTCTAACTCTGCATCGGCAACCGCGCTGGCGTCGTGCCACTTAGCGTCGCGCTACTTTGCATCGTGCTGCCGACACCAGGCGATCTTGCCGGCCGTGTCTTTGGGTAAATTGCCAGTTGATTTTACCGGTTTGGCGGCTGCGGGAGGTGGCGTAGGCGGGGCTTCCGCTGCCGCCGCTGGAGCGGGTTCAGGCGCCTTGGCAGGTTTGGCTGGGGCTTCGGGCTTTTCTGGGGCAGCGGGCTTTGCTGGCGCAACGGGTACTCCCTTTCCGCGAGCCTGGGCCAATTTCTCGGCGGTGCTCATCGGCTTGCCCGTCGCGGCGGACGCCGCCGATGTAGGGGACTTTGCCGTTGAAGGGGGCGCTGCTGCCGTCGGCTGCGCGGGAGCAACGGGTGCGCCGCTCGCCTTGGCCCGGGCGGCCGCCAGAATATCGGCCGTGCTGGGCTTTTTGGCGCCAGTCGTAGGCGCGGCTACGGGCTTCGCGGCCGGCGCCGCGCCGCCAGCTTTCGCTCGGGCGGCGGCCAGGATATCGGCCGTGCTCGACTTGCCGGCCGCTGGTTTGGTAGGGGGTGCGGTCTTGGCGGCCGGTTTCTCGGGTGCCGCTTTTTTTTCGGTCTTGGGGCGTGGAGCGTCAACGACTCTCAGGAATTCGGGGGCGATGTCGTACCAGCCGATGCTCACGTCGGTGTCGAACTGCACCAGCGCCCGGCCGCTCATGTTCACGGTCTTTACCACGCCTGTGCGGTCTTTGAAGCGGGCCAGCTCGGGCTGCGCGGCGTCGACAACGACGTATTTGTCGGTCAGTTCCTGCTTCAGGCGGTCAATCGCCTCGATCACCATCGACATGCTCCCGATAGGGTGGCCCGCGCTGGCGCCGACGAAGGTATCCATTGCTTCGACCGAACGCCCAGCGCGCGAGGCATTTTCTGGCAATTACTGCGGGAAATCAAGCCTCCGTCCAACTGCCCCTAGGCCGGCCGGCGGGCCTGCAACACTTGGCCGGGACGAAGATCGCCAACGTACCGAATGGCCACCGGCACGCTCACGGCCCACAGATTCCTCCGCGCTTGCAACATCGATTGATTAAACGTTTCGACGAACACGGCCGCCTCGTTTTCGCTCAGACACCCCGGCTCGGCTGGTTCGAGAACGACCCCCCGCGGCGGCACCTCGGACCACGTCTGGGGCTGCCAATCGTAGTACTTTAGGACCCAGATTCGAAAACCGTCGCAAGGAATCATCTGACGCGCGGACATAGTGGAGACTCCCAGATGGATGACTTGACCTCTACTTCACTTGTCGAAAACTCGCGCCCAAAGTGCCATCCCTGCGCCCAAAATTATCGGGCCCACTTGACCACGGGGTACGAATAATATACAAATGTTCATGTCTATGTCAACAAGAAAGGGAAGAAAAATCAGGATGTGAAAATGTCACCTTTACGATCCATGTCTGGAACTCCGTTGGCCGACAACCTCCACCGGCTGTTAGCTCAACAAGGGCTCACCATTGCCCAGGCAGCCGAGAACACGGGCGTAAACGCACGTACGATCAAGGCCATCCTAGCGGCCGAAATCGCCAAGCCGCATGCGCGTACGCTCAATCGGTTGGCCGAAGGGTTGGGGGCGTCGGTCGACGAGTTTTATCAGAGCCCAACCCTGCTGGCCCGACGGTTCGACCGGCATACCAACCCGGTCGTGGATCAGGTTGTGGCGGAAGATCCGAGCCTGTTCAGCCATTGGTCGGCCGCAGATTTTGAGGATTTGTACAGCCGGTTCGGCGCCGGCGGGGCGCTCACGTCGGACGGCGCCCGGGCAGCGGCGGCGCAGATCAACCGTCGACGGGCGGTCCTGGACCAGGTGGCATTGCTCCTGGAGACCGAGCAGGGAGAATTGCTGGAGCGCATGGTGCAAGTCCTGTTTCAACAGGTGACCCGTGCCGCGCGTGAGCCAGAACCTGCCCCCGAATCCTGCGATCCGGGAAAGACAGCCGTGGGCCGCGGAGAAAAGCGGGCCCGGATAGGAGCTGAGCGACGTAGTTCTTCCGGCCGATGACCGCTCAAACCCGGGATATCGACCGCACAGGTCAACCGTAGTTGGACTCGAATTTCGAGCGGCCAGAATTTCCTTCGAGGAGATCGATTTCCATGCCACAGGTCACGCTCCGCCCCAGTGCGTTGCAGCGGCCATTCCCTCGCCATTCAACTCTTGCCAACCTGACGGCGCTGGCGGCGCTGTTGGCTGGCGGTGGTGCTGCGGCCGACGAACCGCCGGGCCGGCTTCGCAGGCACGATGTGTCGGTGACCGCCGGCCTCGAGGGCCTGCGAGGCTTGTTTCAGACCAAGGAGCCGGTCACCTGGGTCTTCACTGGCGACAGCATCACCCATGGCGCGTTGCACACCCTGGGCTGGCGCAGCTACCCTGAGCATTTCGCCGAACGGGTGCGTTGGGAACTGGCCCGCGTCCGCGACGTGGTGATCAACACCGGCATCAGCGGCGATCGGACGGGCGGGGTCCTGAGGGATTTCGACTGGCGGGTAGGCCGGTTCGAGCCCGACGTGGTGTCGCTGATGTTCGGCATGAACGACTGCGGCTCTGGTCCCGACGGCCGCGAAACGTTCCGCGCCAACCTGCACGCCCTACTCGATCGCGTACAGGCGGCCCGGGCGCTGCCGCTGCTCAACACGCCCAATACTGTCTACGAGAAGAATTCCCGGGGACGCGAAGACCTGCCGGCATATGCCGAGATAATTCGGCAAGTGGCCGCCGAGCGCGGCGTGGCCCTGGTGGACCACTACGCCCAATGGAGCCAGGCCAAGCCCGATCAGGAGTCGCTGCTCCCGTGGTTACAGGATCAGAGCATTCACCCCGGCGTGTTCGGCCACCGCATGTTCGCCCGCAGCATCTTCCGCGAACTGTGTATCTACGACGAGAAAAGCCCGACGTGCGCGCTAGAAGTGCCGTGAGGCGAGCCATGCTGATGGCGGGTGATCGGGTGGGCGGCCTCGCTATCGCGACGTAGCCTCGGCTGGCATCCGCTTCTGTGTTGGGCTATCGCACGCTCACCGCGCTGGCGCGGCCGGCGCTCCGCGGACGAACAGTCCCGCCACCGCCAGGCCCAGGCCGAGAAGCGCCAATGCGGCCAAGATGCCCACCCAACGGCGACGCTGCAAGACGTAGGCCCGATGCTGGTCGAAATTGATGATTTCCGGGCCGATGTCGGGCCCTTGCGAGAGCGTGCTCCACCACTCGACCGTCTGCGCGGCGGTCAGTTGGTCAAACTGCTGTTCGTTCACCTCGCGATCGACGGAGAATTCCAGTTCCAACGGCGGGGTTGAGGCAAAGACAATCGCGGCGGCGGCCAAGGCCAAGGCCGCTACCATCGTCCCCAGAAAAACCAGCGCCTGGCGCGGGCCCCAGGCCCCATAGCGCGACGACGGCGCAGCGGGGGCCGCCGATTCGCGGAGTTTGCGGATGGCTGCCAGACTGGGAACCGCCAACTCGGCCCCGCAGACGCATCGCACGCTCAACCCCGCCTGGGCCGTGTCAATTTCCAGTTCCTGGCCACAGGAGCAAGGCAGAAGGTACTTCTTCTTCATCGCGAGGGGCATCCGTGGCCGTGCGGCGGTAATTGCGTGCCAATCGAATCGAGTGTTCGCGGCTATTCGTACTTGATGCCGCAGCCGGCCGCCTTGGTTTCCTTTCGCGGCGGCTCCTTGCCTTCCAAGACGGCGTCCAGGGCCTCGCGCAGATACCGTTTGGCGACTTTTTCGGGCTCGACAGCGCTGTCGTCGATGGCGCCCATATAGGCGATCTTTCGCTGGCCATCCAGCAGGTACAC
>CAYWTU010000230.1:0-6736 GCA_964461275.1 uncultured Pirellulales bacterium
AAAAACGGCGGCGGAAATCGGACGATCAACGGCCCTCTGAACGCCGTGCCGGGAAATGACAACATCACCAACGCCAGCAGCGGAAATCTTGTCATCAACGGCCAGATCACCAACGCCACCGCGAGCAACACCGTCACGCTGACTCGATCAGGATCGGGCACGCTGTCGACCGGCGGCATCAGCAACAGCGGCACATTGGCGATACCCTCCGGCACGACGGTCACGACCGGCGTCATCAGCGGCAGCGGCGGCGCGACAACGGTCGGCAACAGCGGTTCGCTCACGATCGGAACGACCGGCCTCGCGAACCGGATCGTGCAGAACACTCTCTCAATCAACGGCACGAACGCATTGCCGAACGGCCTAGTCACAATCGCGGCTGGCCCGGACACGCCGCTCGGTGGGCCGAGCAACATGAGGAGCGACGACCAAATCAGCCGATTGTCGTCGCTCGCAATCGGCCATTCGACCGGCTCGATCTATCCATCCGTCAGTCCAAGCACGGCATACTTCGGGACGCTCGACATCAAGAACAACAGCCTGTTCATCTCTTACGGCAGCAACCCGGGCGACGGACAGGCGGCGTACAACGCGATCGAGGACATGGTCCGCAGCGGGTACCACGGCGGCGACTGGCTGGGCAAGGGGATCACGAGCACGAAAGCGGCGACGATTGATCCGTTCTTGTACGGCGTGAACGTGTACGACAACGCGATCGCCGGTCTGAATTACGGAACGGCCTCGTTGCCGACGAACACGATCGTGGTGAAGTTCGGTTACAACGGCGACACGAACGGCGACGGCCGCGTCGATGGCGACGACTACGTGGCGATCGACATGGCGATGGTCGGTTCGCCGCTATACTACACGAGTCTGCTGGCCGGCGACACGAATCACGACGGGTTCATCAACACCGACGATTATTCGTATATCGACATGAACATTCTGAATCCGCTTGCGAATCCCGCCTTGAGCGGCCGCGCGAGTTCGGTTCCCCTGCCGGAGCCGAGCAGCTTTGCGCTCGGCCTGTTGGGCCTGATCGGCTTGTTGATCGCCCGCCGCCTAGTAAAAAAATGATGTGAACCAATTGCTCTTGGTTGCGTCTATTGAGCGGATACCCGTGGGCAACTCTCGTTGAGCTGCTTTTCGCGAGAAAGGAAAGGGAGCATCGCCCCAGTCACCGACGCCATGCGTTGGACGGCGGCTGAAGTTCCCCCCTGCTATTCATTGCGCATGTGACACTCGGCCGAACCTGCGGCAATTGCTTCGTCGGATGTTTTTAGATGCCCGTCCCGGTTAACCATGAACACCGAGTCCACTATAAAAGTCGAAACGACGACGGCGGCAACGGTCGCTGGCGAAGACCTCGCCTGCGGCGACTACGTGTCGCTGTTGACTGAAACGGTGGAACTCCCGTCGTTTCTGTGGAATTGTTCCGACCTGATGCTGTCGCCCCATGAACTGGTCCGTTTGAAGGTGATTCCGTCCCAAGCGGGACAGCCTTTGAAGGTGATGGCCATTTGCCTGCCGTTTGTGTACGCCAAGACGTCCGCCGGGGAAATGACGACGCTGGACATCCGGCGGGCGCAATTGGTTCGCCTGGATCGTCGCTGCGCAAAGTCGATCTGGAAACAACTCCAATCGCGAACAAGCTAAGCACCGACGTTCGCCCGTAGTGAAAAATCGTCACCGAACAATTTATCTGGCGACGAAACGGCCACAAGCGAATCGCGTCGCGAACTGGCCGAAAATCGTCCCACAATTGGCGACCGCTCGGCTCTCCCTAACGTCTTGCGGGAGAAGCACTAAAACACAAACGGCGAGAGGTCTCTCGCCCGCCGTTGGGCGTTATCGGCCCCAATTTCCTTGACGGCCGCGCTGCCCTACCTTAAGCTAAATGGGGGGTCAGGGTTTCGTTGGACAAACACCCCCGAATCGGCCTGCGAATTACGATTGCGTGGGTCCCCAGAATTGCCGCCAAGTCAGACTTTGCATCCTGTTGGAAACGCTCGTGCCTTGTAACACAATTCGATAGAGTTCTCTCTCCTCTCGAAGTGATTAGTGACATCGATCTAAATCGCGCTCTTTTGCCAGGTTAAAAACCCCTCGCAAAATTTTCGTCACGAATCGGGCAGCCGCCCGTCCGACGCGCGATTTCTTAGCCTTGCCATGGGTCTGTCGGTCTTTGGCGAGTTCCCCAATTCGGCATGCGTTGTCTTCCGGCGCGCTGAGCATCACTTTACAAACCAACAAACGAAAAGTCCTAATGAATAATTGCACCGCCGTTCGCCTCGTTATGCCTTGGGTCGCCCGCGGAATTGCGCGGATCACCAGGGTCTTCCCCACTCTTTCATCGCGGAGAGCGATTTCTTTGCTTCTCGCTGCGGCGGTCGTTTTTTCCGCCTCCCAAGCTCGCGCGACGATGATCGTTGATTTTCGCGTGGCGAATCTTTCCGGTTCGGGCGTCAGCATGATTGACAGTAAGAACGTCTCTGTCGCCGTTGGATCGTCCGGGATGGTCAACGTCGACGCCTGGGTCAAGATCATCGGCGCCAATGCCGTCGATGATGAGGCGTTTCAATCGCTCTACTATGGAGCGAACGCCGCGTTGGTTTCCGGGGCCGCTCCTTCGGCCGGCGGTTGGGGCACGGTGACAGCAACCTCTGGCACGGGAACTGGCGGAATGCAAACCGGTGCGGCCGGCCAGAGGACCGGTGCTCAGCCCATCAACAATGGGACCGATTTGTTCGGCGGCCTACTCGGCGTCAATGAGTTGGGCGACATCGATGCAACCGTGGGAACCGATTGGGTGTGGAATCGTATGGCCACGATTCGATCGGCTTCGCAGATGTTGGCCGTGGTGGGGGCGGGCAATTTCAATTGGATCAATAATCCCGGTGGGTCGAACCCGCAGGCGGGCGCGGGATTTGAATTCAAGGTGGGATCGCTACAGTTCACGTTATCCAACATGCCCGTCGGCGTGCTGAACATCAACGCCCTTCGTCGGGACGCAAACACGTATGTGTTCAAGCAAGATAATAGTGCCACCAGCCTGTTTTCCAACGTGAGCGACGGTGCTCCGATTGTGGTGACGACCACCTTGCCCGAGCCCAGCACGTTTGTCCTCGGCGGATTGGGCCTGCTTGCCCTTTTGACTGTTGCCCGACGTCGGCGGGGCATTGCTTCGACGCAAGATGACACGCCACACGGCGGCCTAAGAACGAGAGAGGCGCCGTCGAAAAAGCAGCAGGCCGACGAGACCTAATATTCCGAGCGCGAATGTTGACGGCTCCGGCAGCGGAACCGCATTCGTCCCGCCGTTCAAGCCGGGATTCGCGACGTCGCTCAAGATGTTGATGTCGATGTACGTGTAATCGTCGGCGGTGACTTGCCCGTCGTGGTTCGTGTCGCCGTTCATCAGACTCATATAGTACAACGGCGAACTGGCCAAGGCCAAGTCAATGACCGTGTAGTCGTCGGCCGATATCGAGCCGTCGCCATTCGTGTCGCCGTTGTAGCCAAACTTCGCGACGATTGTGTTCGTGCTGAGCGACGTGTAGCCCAACAATCCGGCGATCGCGTTGTCGTACACATTCACCCCGTACAAGAATGGATCGCTGGCGGCCGCCTTCGAACTCGTGATTCCCTTGCCCAACCAATCGCCGCCGTTGTAGCCGCTGCGGACCATGTCTTCGACCGCGTTGTAGGCGACCTGGTTGTCGCCTGGGTTGTTGCCGTAAGGAATGAACAGGCTGTTGTTGGTGAGATCGAGCGTGCCATAGTAGGCCTTGGTTGGGCTGGCGGCTGGATAGGTCGTCCCGGCCGAGCTGGCGATCGTGAGGGTCGACAGCCGGCTGGTTTGGTTGTCATTGCGAGTGTTGCTCGGTCCGCCGACCGGGCTGATCGGTCCGGCGGAGATTTTCACAACGGCGTTGGGTAAAGCGTTCGTCCCGTTGATCGAAAGACTGTTTTGGATGATTCGGCTTGGGGAGCCGGTCGTTCCCACGGTGAGAGAACCGTTGCTGCCGAGGGTCGTGGCGCCGCTCGTGCCGCTGATGACGCCGGTTGTGACCGTCGAACCGGACGCGGCGGTCACCGTTCCGCTGTTGTTGATGCTGCCCGTCGTCAATGTGCTGACGGGCGAAAGGTCGAGCGTCGCGCCGGAACTGACCGAGATGGACGTGTTCGACAAACTGCCGGTTGCTTTCAGGACGCCGGCACGAACCGTCGTCGGGCCGCTGTAGGTGTTTGTCGCGGCGCTTAGGGTCAGCGTATTGGCGCCAAGCTTGGTCAGGCCGATCGCGCCCGAGCCCGTTCCTGAACTGTTCGTGATTGCGCCGCTGTAGGAAAAGTTGCCGCCGGCGGCATTACTGGTGTCCAAGGCCACTGTCGAACCGGCGAGTAGTCCGTTGTTGCTGATGGACGTCGTAAGATTGGAAAAAATGGTGGAGAGGTCGGAGGCGGTAAATTCTCCGGTCCCACCGACGTTCAGGCCAAGCGTGCTGCCCGACTGGACGATGATATTGGCGGCGGTCCAACTCGCCGGAGTGTTGTTATAGAGCGACGTCTGTTTGGCGTATTGGAGCATACCGGCCGTGATACGCGTTGCCACGGTGTAGGTGTTCGTGCCGCCCAGGATCAACGTGCCGGGACCAGTTTTCTGATATAGGGCCGGTGTCGCCAGGCTGTCGATGTTTCCGTCCAGTCGAAGCGTGCCCGCCGCATTGGCGACATCGAGCGTGACATTGCCCGTTGTGTTGAGGGTCAAGGTTCGGTCGGTCGTGTTTTGCGTCGCGCCGGTGAATGAAAACGTGGCCGAATTCGCGGCGCTCCCCAGCACAATGTCCGTTCCGGCGGTAACCGGCGTGGTGGCGACGTTTCCGCTGCCCAGAGCGCTCGTGCTGGCGACGCCGCGGTTGTTAACGTTGGAGAAATTGAGAACGCCGCTGTCGATAAAGACTCGGCCGGCGAAATCGCTCGTCGCACCGGTCAGCGAGACCGTGACGCCGCTGGCGACGTGGAAGTCCACCTTGCGAGAGTCGGCTCCTGCTTGGGTTGCGCTGCTGTCGATCACGCCATTCGTGCCGGCGGTGATTTTTCCGGCGAAGTTGCTGTTGGTATTTAAGGTAATGCCGCCGCCGGCGGTGAAGGCGTTGCGTCCCCAGAATTCGCCGCTGCCGGTGAGTCCGCCCATCGTCTCGCCGTCGTCCCACGTTTCATCGAGTGCCGCGCCACTACTGATGTTAACGATCGGCTCGTTGGCGAGAACATTAAATGCGCCCGCTTGTTGCAGACGCAGGACGCCGCCTTGCACGTTCAAGTTTTGCGATCGATAGGAGACTCCAAAGGCGGTGCCGCTGGTGATGGCAAGGGTCCCGCCGCCCGTCTTGGTCAGGGTCTGCGTGGCGGAACTCGTGCCGGTCGTGGTTAGGACGCCGCTCATTGTTAAGACGGTGCCAGTTGCCACGTCCACAATCCCGCCGTTCGTGGCGTCGATCGACCAGTTGTTGGCGAGCGTGACGGCGGCGGCCGTGCTGGCCTTGAGCGTTGCGCCGTTGATCGTGATCGCGCCGGCGCCGAGGGCCCCGGTGGCGCGGGCGTCGACGATCGCCGCGCCGCTGATGGTTGTCGCGCCGGCGTTGGTGTTGGCGGCTTTAAGAACAACCGTGCTTCCTCCAGAGGCGGACAGGCTGCCGAACGTGGTCGCGTTGTCGAAGGTGGCTGAGCCGCCGGAAATCGTCGTCGCGCCGAAAACGTTTCCCGTGTTGCTGAAAACGACCGCGCCGGCGTTGCCCTTACTGAGCGGGCCGCCGAGGATGCCATCGCCGGTGAAGGTGTATACGCCGGTCGCGTTGCTGATGGTGGTGGAGGCCGGGGTAACGCCGCCCGCGGCAATGGCGATCGACACGTTGCCGAGGTTCTTGCTGAACACGGCCGTATCGCCGTTATTGAAGTAGTCGGCGGCCGGCGTCGAGTTTTCCCAGACGGTGTTGCCGGATGCGCCAGAATTCCAGGTCTGTCCGTTGGCGGCGGAATTCCAGGTGATCGATTTCGCAGGCGAAATCACTTTGAAGAGATCGAACGCGAACCGCTCGTCGGAGACACTGGAGTTGCCTCTGGCATTGATGTTGAGGACTGCGGACGTCACGCCGCTGGGGATCACCGCGCTCGCCGTGCGCCAAACGCCTTCCGCCCCATCGAGCGGAGCGGTGCCGGACAGATCGACCAGCGTCAGGATGGACGAATCCGACAGCGTGGCGCTGATCTTCATGAAGTCGTCCGCCTCCCAGGTGGTTGCGGAAACGAAATACTGGATCGACAGTGTTTCCCCCGCGATCACGGGAACGGAATCGAGCGAAATGGTTTCATTGAGAATCTGGGACGCGGCCGAGCGACTCAGATAAAGTTGTGTTCCGGCCCCAGCGGGGACATTGGTGTTGATTGCGCTGTAGGGCGCGGACAATGCCGCGGTGGTGACATAGGTGTTCACTCCGCCGGAGGTATGACGCAGACTGCTCCCCGCGGCGACGTTGCTCGAAAAACCGTTCTCCGAGGTCCCGTTGCTGCCGAGGACATACGATACCGCGCCAACGGCCGGCTCTTGAAAACTCGTGAACCGGGGATTCGCGGCGTAACCGGACAAGGTGAGCGTGACCTTGCCGGGCGTGGCCGTGGAAAAGGCATAGACGCCGCCCCCGGATGGAGACGTCCCCAGCGTGAACCCGCCGGGACTCAA
>CAYWTU010000231.1:0-6689 GCA_964461275.1 uncultured Pirellulales bacterium
GACTATAGCTTCGCCCAAATTATGCACAGCGTGGCGTCGCAAGTGCTGGAAAAATGCCGAGTCGCGGCGGGAGTGGGCATCGTCGAAAACGGCTACGACGAAACCGCCGTCATCCGCGGCGTGGCGTCCGACGAGTTTGCCGAGCGCGAAAAAGAACTGCTGCGGCTGGCCAAACAGTGGATGCCCAAGCTGCCTTTCGCTGAAGTCGATGTTTTGATCATCGAGGAAATCGGCAAGAACATCAGCGGCGCCGGCATGGATACCAACGTGGTGGGCCGCAAGTTCAACGATCACAAAGCGGCCGACGACGAATGGCCCAAGGTCAAGCGAATTTTCGTCCGCGGTTTGACCGAGGAAACGCACGGCAACGCGGCCGGCATCGGCATCGCCGAATTCACCAATCGCCGCACCGTCGACGCCATCGACCGCCGCAAGACCGTCATCAACTGTCTCACCGGCGGGCATCCCACCGGCGCCATGACGCCCGTCTATTTCGACACCGATCAGGAATGCCTCGAGGCCGCGCTTTCGACCGTCGGCCTGACGCCGGCGGAAAACGCTCGAATTTTATGGATTGCCAACACGCTGCACCTGGCCGAGGTGGAATGCTCGGCGGCATACTTGGACGAGGCCCGGCGACGCAAAGACCTGGAGATTTTGGGCGAGCCTAGATCGCTGGAGTTGGACGTCGACGGAAACCTACGCGCGTTCGAGCCGGCGCTGGCTGCGCATTAGACGACAGACGGGGACAGGGTACGTGGGCTGTATCGGGGACGCTTGCGTCGCGGCTAGCAGGCTCCCATTTCGCCCAGGCTAGCCCTGTAGCCAAGTTTACCGCCAGTCGTTAAAATTTTGGCCTTCTGTGCCGTGGCTGTCTTCCTAACACTAGGGCGACGCGGACTTTCAATTCGGCCAGACCACCGCATAAGCGCGCCGGCAACCGCCGAAACATCGCCGGGCGCCAACGAGTGGTAAGGCAGTCTCGCAAGTTCGGTCGCCGACGTTGCCGAGGTTCGTTCGATGCCCGTCATCAAGTTCATCAACGCCGAGACGAAGAAGGTCGAAAAGGAAATTGAGGTGCCTGCCGGGGCCAATCTCCGCCGCGCGGCAATGAAGGCCGGCGTGCAGCTCTATCCGTTTCCGCACAACATCGTCAATTGCCATGGCCTGTCGCAATGTGGTTCGTGTCGCGTGCTGTTGGCTAAGGGCAAGGAAAATGCCAGCCGCGTGAACCTGTTCGAGAAGCTGCGGATGATGTTTTCCATGGCCCGCATTGGACACGAGGACAATATGCGGCTGGCTTGCCAGACGCGGGTCAACGGCGACATGGACGTGGTGACCAAGCCGCCGATGAACTTGTTCGGCGAGAATTTCTTTAGCTAGGCAGCGCCTTTAGTTAGGCAGCGCATCGACGAACCGGGCCGGCAGCCGCGCCGCCGGAGCGACCTCTCGCTTGACACGCGCGGATGCCAGCCGACGGCCGTTTCACGGATCCAGCGGCGCCAAGATAGCCTGACCTGCCGGCGTAAGCCCGGAACCTTGGTTGGCGTTTTGCGCATTGTTTGGCTGCGCGGCCGCCGGCGCCGCGGCAGGGGCTGCCGCCGGCTGGGCCGCGGGTTTTCCATCGGCCGCCGGCTGCTTTGCGTCAGGGAATTTAATCGCGCCGGCGGCGTCGACCGTTTGTTTCAGCTTGGCTTCGTAGGCCGATTGACCGCAGCCTACCAGGAACCCCAACATCGTAGCGAGCAGCCAAGCATGGCCACGCGACGGCGATGGGAAGGGACGAACGGCAGTCGAACACAATCCAGCGGTTGCCAGCACGGTCGGGGCTCCTGATAATTGAGGGGCGGCCCAGTTGGGACCGTGACTACATTGTTTGAAGCGCCAGCGGGCCGTGTCAACTGGACATACACTGTCGCCGCTGCGAACCGGCTCCAACGCGGCCTGAACTGTGAAACAAATCGTCGCCGTCGTGAAACCGTACCTGGCCGAAAAGGTTCTCGAGGCCCTCAAACGGGCGCCGCTGGAGGCCTGTACGGTTTCCGAGGTCAAAGGTTACGGCCGACAAAAGAGCTACCTAGACCAATACGCCGGCAGCGAGTATTCGCTGGCGTTTTTGCCTAAGGTGGAAATCGCCTTGTGGGTGGACGACGCGCGGGCCGAGGAAATTGTCCGCAAATTGGTCGAAGTGGCGCGCACCGGGCGGATCGGGGACGGAAAAATCTTCGTCCTGCCGGTGGCGCATGCCGTGCGGACGATCGACCTGGCCGAGGGCGCGCCGGCGTGACGCCGGTCCGAAATTCATCAGACCGGCCGTCAGGCATTTGGCTACAACCCTGCCAATTGTCGGACCAGGGACACGATATCGGCCCGTTGATTGGCCAGGATCGCCAAACCCGAGACGGCGTTTTGAGCCAGCGCCGCCTGCAAATCTTGCCTGACGACTTCTTCGGCGTCGTCGACTCCGTCGACGGCGTCAATCGCATCTTCTAAATTCGTTTCCAGTCCTGCCAAGAGCGCCTGCGACGAATCGATTGCCGCATCGGCGAACCCTTGGACTTGGCCTTGGACGCGCGTCAGCATGGCGAGCGCCTCGTCGACGATTCGCACCGCTCGCGGGGCATTGTCATCGAGCCCCGCATACGTTCCGCCCGTGGCCAAGTCAGCCAGGTTGCCGCTCAGTCCGCCGAGCATTTCCGGGTGCAGGCCGCGGATCGAGAGCGTCGAAACGCGGCCCGGCTCGGGAGTGAGCGCGAAGCGGAGTGCGTCGCCCGTGACGAACGTGGGCGTGAACTCGCCGCTGAACCCGCCCGCGAACTCGATGGTGAAACGTAGATCATTGTCGGACGCGTAGAAGCGATTGCCATCGCCGGTGTAGGCGACGCCGTTGATCACGGCCGTCGCGTCGTCTCCCTCGGAATAGGGAAGTCCACTGACGACGGAGAACGTACCGCTGTTGACGGTGATTTGTACGGTCTGGTCGCTTCCATACTCGACGCTGGTGAGCGTCAGATCGACGCCGCCGGAGACGCTGGCGGTGATGCCAGTCAGGTGGCTGACTCGGTTGATCCGGTCGCGGACGGTGTTCAGCGATTCGCCCACCGCCACCGTCACACTCGTAGTGCCGCGGGCCCCGGCCAGGGAAAACGTGGCGTTGTTGGTGATCAGCCCGGTGGCCTCGTTGTGGGTAAGGCTGGCCTGGATGGCGGCCGTGGTCACCTCTCCGCTGATCTCGCGGTAGAAGTTATTTCCTTTGTCATAAACCTGGATGTCCCGAATTTGGGTCGGGTCACGAAACAGGTAGTTGAAGTCTGCCGAGCTATCCAATAGTCGCTGGCCGCCGTAGCGTGTGGCGACCAGGTCGCGGACGGACTGGATCGCGTCGTCGATCGCCGCCTGATTGGCTGTCCGCTCGTCGGTTGTCAGCGAGCCGTCAGCGTCGGCTTCCGCCAATTCGCGAATCGTCTCGAGCTGCGTCTGAATCTGGTCGAGCGTCAATTGCGCACCGGCGACCACCGTCGAGGCGGCGGTGACGTTGTTCATTGCCGCCCGGACGCCGGTCAGTTCGCTCCGCAATCGGCTGACGTTGACCAACCCTGTGGGGTCGTCGGCCGCCGAATTGATTCGCTGGCCGCTCGCCATGCGAATAACGCTGGCCGCCCCTTGCGCGTTGGCCTGGGCCAACTGCCGCAGCAGTAGGCGCTCCATTCCTGCAAGTGACGCGCTGATTCGCCCCATGGTCGTACTGCCGTGGTTTGCGGATGTAACCCCTCGCGCGGCCTTCGGCCTCGCGTCGCCCGGCCCGTTGCCAGCGCTAATTTACGGTACGTCATGCAGGTGGCGGACTGCGGAACTTGCTCTGGCGTCCGCAGCGAACCTCAACGGCATTGTCGGTGCATGCGTTGCAACCGGTTCCGACGGCATGCTTTAACGCTCGGGCCGGGAGGCGATTTGCCTTGGGGCGCGAACCGCCGGCCAGCCGGCTTCGTAAGCTATTTCAGGACTACGCATCTCGTCAGGTCGATCGCCCATTGCGGACCAGACCGAGGCGTCGTCCTCATCTCTCGATGGCGGGTCGCATCTGAGGCGATCCGACCTTGCTGCACAACATTGACGGCGGCAAGGAACAGCCGACTGGACCGGCAAACGTCGATCGCAGCCGCACGCACCTGGCGGTCCGTGGACGCTGGTTGCGACGACGGCAGCGATCGTGCGCTGGTAGCCGCCCCGTTTGGAACGCATAACAAAGCTGGTTTTCCCCGCAAATTCGGTGCGACCGCTGGCCTTGGAAAACCGCCTGCGTCCGTCGCGCCCGGTCTAGTGTTCGGCCGCCTGTGCGGGTCGTGCAGACTCGACGTAAATTCTTTCCCCATAGATTTTTGACGAGCCCCGGATCGTGACCTATATTGACCTTGGCGGAGAGTCTAGACCCGGCTTTGCGCCTCCAATTGACGAGCATCCCCGACTTCGAACGGCCGTAAGCGCGGCGCAGTGTGCGCTCGTAGTGCGGCAGTTCACGGCAAACGGCGCCCGACGCGTCGCCGACTCCCCACCAGTGAACTTCGTTATGCAGCGACGGGTCTTGTTGGCCGTTTGCGCTCTGGCGCAGTGTGCGGCGCTGTTGTCGTGCGCGGGTCCGGCTGCCGCTCAGCTGTCGGTGGCGCCGTATTCTCCCGGCGCTTCGGAGTTGGAGAGCCTGTTCAACCGCGGCGAAGAGTTGGAATCGACCCGCCGCTGGGGCGAAGCGCTCACGCTGTACGAAGACGCCCTGCGGCTGCACCCGGGTGAGAAGCGGGTCGAGCAGCGCTACCTGATTTCCAAAATCCACTACGAACTGGGCCGCCGCTACAGCGACACCAGCTTCAAGCAATCGCTGAATTCGCTCCCCGAACAGGACGCCTCGAACATGTACGGCGAGGTGCTGCTGAAGATTCAGTCGCACTACGTTGACCCGCCGGACTGGAATCAGCTGGTCCGCCGCGGCTGCGAGTGCCTCGAGGTGGCGCTGGCCGATCCTGCGTTCGCCGACCGGCACCTGAATCGCGCGGCGCGGCAACAGGTGGACCGTTTCCGCCAAGAGCTTCGCAGCCAGCAGTCGCTGCGCACGATTCGTTCTCGCGAGGAATGCCGCGAGGCGGCGCGAAGCTTCACCCGCTTGGCTTCCACCCGGCTGGGGCTGCCTCCGACCGCGGTGGTGTTTGAATACCTGTGCGGGGCCACGTTGGCCCTGGATGACTATTCGACCTACCTGACGGGCGACCAGCTCGACGAGGTGTATTCGCAGATCGACGGCAACTTCGTAGGCCTGGGCATCGAACTCAAGGCCAACAACGGGGCGCTGTTGATTGTCAAGGTGATTCCCGGCAGCCCCGCCGAGCGCGGCGGCATCCGCCCCGGTGATCGGATCGTGGCGGTCGACGGCCGCTCGACGGCCGACCTCAACACCGACCAGGCCGCCGACATGCTGCAAGGCGAGGAAGGCTCGCTGGTCGAAATCTCCGCCGTCTCCTCGGAGGGTCAGAGCCGCACCCTGCGACTACAGCGAGCCCAGGTTGAAGTTCCCAGCGTCGACGACGTGAAAATCGCTGACAATGAATTCGGCATTGGCTACCTGAAGCTTACCTGCTTCCAGAAGACGACTACCAAGGATCTCGACGCGGCCCTGTGGACGCTGCAGCGGCAGGGGATGCGGAGCCTGGTGATGGACCTCCGAGGCAACCCGGGCGGACTGCTGACCAGTTCGGTCGAAGTGGCGGACAAATTTGTCGACGAAGGGGTCATCGTCACCACTCGTGGCCGCAACCCCAGCGAGGACTACCGTTACTCGGCCCATCGGGCCGGCACGTGGCGCGTGCCGCTGGTGGTGCTCATCGACGGCGACAGCGCCAGCGCCAGCGAAATCTTTGCCGGCGCCATTCGCGACCATCACCGCGGTACGATCGTCGGCGCTCGAAGTTACGGTAAAGGTTCGGTTCAAGGCATCTTCCCGCTCAATCAGGCGGGCGCGGGCATTCGGCTGACGACGGCCAAGTTCTACTCGCCCTTGGGTCGACCTTACAGCAAGAACGGGGTCGACCCGGACGTCGCCGTTCACGAGGCGGCCAAGCCGGTTTCGGTTTCTTCGACGGCAGACTTCCAACTCCCCCCCACGCCCGAGAACGACTCGGTGTTGAATCGGGCCCTGCAAGTGGCCCGGCAGCAGATGGCCCGCCGTTAAGGCGGCAACTCGTCCGCGAATCAAGCGGCGGTCGTTGTGCCTGCGCGGTTCACATGCACGCATCGGGGCGCGAGACATGTTCCCCCGTCGCACAGACGTAGCCGCCGGCCGGCTTCCCGACTAAATTGGCCGTCTTTCCCTTGTCTCCTCCGCGTTGCGGGTCAGGAAGACGCGTCTTGATCTCGCAATATGTCATTCTCTGCTTGGCGGCTCTGTTGGGTGGAGCGATCAACTCCGTGGCCGGCGGCGGCACGCTGTTGACGTTTCCGGCGCTGTTCGCGGCCTTGGGGTCCGGCGTACTAGCCAATGGAACCAGCACCGTGGCGCTCGTGCCCGGCGCCGTGGCGGCCTTGTACGGGTTTCGCCGCGAGATCGCTGTCACGCGACACTGGGTCTGGTTGCTTATCTGGCCCAGCCTGGTGGGCGGCGCGCTGGGGGGCGCTGCTGGTCACATCGCTTGAGGAAAAGCTCT
>CAYWTU010000232.1:0-6656 GCA_964461275.1 uncultured Pirellulales bacterium
CTGTTGACGTTTTCCGTATCCAGGAAGTAGTTGAAGTACAGCGTCGGCTTGTCGGTGGCGTTGTAGCCGCACAGGCTAAAGGGGTCGGTGATCAGGCTGCCGTAGGCGCCGCCCGGCAGGTTGTAGTTGTCGCCGATGTCTGGGACGAAGCCCGCGGGGCGCTGTAGCGTCAGGCCGGCGTTGAACGCGATCAGGTCCAGGTAGTTGTTGCGGCGGAGAATGCCATACTGAGAACCTTCGTTGACGGTGCCCAGCGATTCCGTCGCCTGGGGATAGGGGATCGCGCCTTCGGGCGAGGCGCCGAAGATCGTGTTGGACAGCGAAAAGCGGAAACTGAGCGCTCCTTGAGCAGCTAGTAGCGCCTGCGTCACCCCCTGCGCCCCCACGTCGACCGTCGCATCCAGCGGACGCGAGAGATCGAAGGTGGGGTTCACGCCGTGCCCTGCGTCTATGGTCGGATCGATGCCCGCGACCGTCGTGGGGTGCCAGAGATTAAAGTCCAGCGGCGAGAACGCCAAACCTGTGACGCTGGGCAAATTCGTAGCGATGAACTGCGAGCCCCAAAGGTCGGTGCGGAAGAAATTCGGATCGTTCAGCGGCGGTGGATTTTCGGGGTCGATGCCCGACACGTCGAAGGCGTACAGGTTGCCGTTCTCGGTGATGGCGAACAGCGTGGTCGCCAGGTCGCCGCCGGCGCCGTCGACGTCGAAGTCCAAGTTCTGGGGCCCCAACGCTAAACCGGCGAAGCGCACGCCGGGTTCAACGTGAACCACCGAGGCCAGTCCGCTATTGGCGTCAATCGCATAAATGGCGCCCGCGTCGCTGACGCCCCACAGGTTCAGGCCGCCGTTGGGCAGCGCGAAACTTTGGACGAAACTGTTCAGCGGGCTGAAGCCGGCCGCCCCGATGACGGTGATGAAAAAGCTGTTGGCGCCGGGCACAACGCTGACGTCCAGCGCGTCGTCCTCGGCCGCTTCGGAGATCGCCTTAGCCAGCTTGCGGCTGACTTCGTTGCTAAAGTCAGTCAGCTCGAAGTAGACGGGCCGGTTGCCCGATTGAACGTTGGTCAGGCTCAAGGGCGTGCCGTCGAGCTCCACCCAATCGAAATCGCCCGACAGCGTCACCAAGCCGCCGCCCGTCGCCGCCGACAGATTGCTGATTCCTTGGGCGTTGATGGCGGCGGCGATTTTTGCGGCCACAGCGCCGGCGCCGTCGCCGGGCAACAGATCGATGGCGATGTTCCCGCCCGCAACGCCCCCCGTCAAATTGAATTCAAACCGCAATGTCTGCGCGGTAAGCCCTCGCGTAATTTCTATTTCAAACGCCGTCCCGTCGGTGATGCCCGCCGCGTCCGGCGTCGAAATTCGGGCGTCCGATAAGAACTCGAACCGCTGCGTGCGCGAAAAATCGCTGAGCGTGAAGAAGTGGTCGTCGCGAATCACGTTGCCGTTGGGCGCGCTCAGCCGCAGCCCATCGGCTTGTGCGAAGGCCATCCCGCGCGTAAAGCCGATGTCTTGCTCGGGGCCAACCACGGCCAAGCCGGTCCGCGTCGAACGGTATTTATCGGCGGCGACGATGATGTTGCCGGTGCGGGTGCCGTCTTTTTCCCCGTCGTCGACTGGCGCGATCGTGACATTGACGAATGGCTGAGCGCCGGCCGGAATGGTGACGTTGATGGTCGAGACGCGGTTGCCGCCGCCGTCGATGAACACCACCTCGCTGTCGTCGGCGGAAATCAGCGTCACGTTGACCGGCTGGGCCAGGTTGACGCGGTTGGCGAAGCCCTGACCGACCGGGGCGATGTAGACCGGGCGATTCGTCAGCGGCGCGCCGGTCTCGGCAATGCTCCCCGCGGAAAGCTCGATTTTGACTTCCAAATTCGGGTCCGGGGCGCCGGGGGCCGGCGCCTCGTCATCCAAGATGTTCAGCCGGTCGGAAACGGAATTGAACGGCACGCCGTAAATTGGGTCGAACCCGGTGGCCATCACCAACAGATTCTGCGTGCCGTCGGCCACCGCGTTGTCGATCGTGTTGATGCTCACCGTGGTGGTCAACTCGCCGACGGGGAACGTAACGGTGGCGTCCGCCAAGACCGCCCGCGGCGCACCGCCGAAGATCGTAATCAGCGAAACGTTGACCGGGAGCTCGAATTGGGCGGTGTGTGCCGGGCGGGTGATCGTGACCACCTGCGCTCCGTCGCCGGCGTTCTCCAAGAGGTTCGGGTTGGCGTCGTTCTCATCGCCGATGGTGGCCACCAGGTCGCCTTGCACGAATTCCAGAATGTCGCCCACCGGCCCCCAGGGGAAGTTCGGCGTGATCGTGGCGCTGCCGTTGGTTGGATTGGCCAGAAACAACCGCGATGTGCCGTTATTGAACGGCCCATTGTTGTCGACCGCGTAATACGCCCAATAGTGGTCGTTGATGCCCAGGTTGGCGTTGATGTCGAAGCGGCGGAATGTCAGGGCCCCGACTTCGAAGTTGGTGATCGTCTCCAAGTCGTCGATGCCGTCGGTAAGTTCGTTGTCAGCATCGTCGAAAATGCCGTCCAATCCGATGAAGACTCGCTGGGCGGTTGCAGGATCGACTTGCGACAGTTCGCCGGCGTTTGTTTCGAAAACGGCGACGGTGTTCGCCGCGTTGTAGGCGAACATCGCCCCGTCGCTGCGAATGGCGATGTCGCCAATGGGCCGTCCCGCTTCGCCGATGCCGCCCACGGTGGTCTCTTGAACGCCCGTTTGCGGATCGATCGTCACCAACTGCTGCAAGCCTCCCCCTTGGGAGACAAACAGCGTTACGTCGCTAAGGTTGAAATTCTGGACGTGAGCGCGAAGCGCCTCGGCGCTGTCGATATTCAAAATCGGGCCCGTCGACGGTTCAACCGTCGCCGCGCCGCCGTCGCCGGTGCCAAAGCCGGTCGCGCCAATGTGGTCCTCGACCACGCGGCGGGCGCTGCTCACCGGTTCCAACCGGAACAGTTTGCGCGGGTCGTTGTTCTGGCGCGCAATGCCCGAGGTGTATCGACGGGTGAAGGAGGCCGACAGCGCGAACGGAAGCACCGCGTTGGAGTGGACCGCCACGTAATAGGTCAGCGCGTCTTCGTCTTGGTTGTCGTCGTCGTTGTCGAACGTGCTGGAAAGCGTGCCGCCGGCCGGAAGGATTGCCGGCCCGATGAACGGGTCCAGCGTGCCGAACGAACCGCGGCTAAGCTGGCTGGTCTGGCCATTGGCCTGATCGTCGGAAATGTCCGAATCGCGGCCCAGAAGTACGGGCGTCAAGATCGGCGCGTCGAGCGTGCCGTCAATCTGCTGAAACACGCTAATCAGCGTGTCGGGGCGGCCCACGCCGTCGGCCCAGTCGATGTCGAAAATGGTCGACCAGTTCTTGCGGCCGCCGTTGACGCCGGCGATTTCCTGGATGTCCTGATACTTCGCCGAGAACTTGTACCAATTGACCGCGGTCGGGTCGAGCAGGGCGCCCGCCACGCCGATGGCGCTGCGGTCGCTGCCCAACAGGTTGCCCAAGTCGACGGCCGTCAGCGGCGAATTGTTGGCCACGCTCACGGGGGTTCCGGTCGCGGTGTCCAGCACAAACCGATCGCCCGATTCGACCAACAGCGGCGAATGGCGCGGAAGGCCTCGAACCTCAATGCCGTTGGTGGCGTAACGGATGTCCGCATGGCGAACCGTGCTGCCGGAGATTTCGTCCTGCGCCCGTAGCCGCACGTTCAGTCGGTACTGCCCGGTGGTTTGTTCGCCGCTGAAGCCCGGCGTGACGGCCGGGCCGTTGCTTTGCACCCGCACGAAGTAAGTGGTCACCGTGCCCGCGACGCCGGGCAATGTCACCCGCATGCCCGCGTCGCGCGGGTTGACGCTGTACAAATCCTGGCCCAGTAATTCCTGAACCGAATCTTGCGAAATGGCCACCCGCTGTCCGCTGGCGTTGAGCAATTCCAATACGCTGTCCAGCTTTTGGCTGCTGTTGTCGATGTCAATTAAGACTTCGCTCCCGGCCACGCCGCGGAAACTGAACAGATCGACGTCGTTCGGGGCGTGGGCGCGAATCGAGCCGTACACCTCCAGGCCCAACCGGCGGGTGTCGTCGCCGGCCTTCTCATGGGCGGCCAACTCACCCAGGTACTGGGCCTTGTTTTGCACGCTGTTGGTGTCGGCCCCGCGGAAATCGCCGTCTTCCAGTTCGTTGTACGTGCCGACGTTGCGGTCGTTGGCGTTGGGGCCCAAGAGCACGCTCCGCCAGTCGCCCGGCGTTCCTTCGCCATCCGGGGTCACCCCGCCGCCGCCTCCCGCGCCGCTGGTCCCAAATTCCAACTGCGAGAGGAAGATGCCCGAGTCCAAGAACGAATCGGACGTGTCGCCAATGGCGATTTTCAGCGTGTTCGTTCCCTGGATGACGGGGAAGGTGGCCACCAGGCCGATGGTCATTCCGTCGTATTCCAGGTTGAGGTTGTACGGCGGATTTTCGTTGTCGATGTCAAAGAAAGCGCTGTTGACGGTAATGAGCTGCTTCTGGCTGTCGCGGAGGAAATTGGTCTCCGCGCCGCCGTTGATAAAGGCGCCCACCACGTCGTTAAACGGTGAATTGACGTATTCGCGAAACTCCTCGGTCCCAAACTGGAATCGGAAACTACCCGAGCGGATCGCGGGATTGGTGACGCTGAAGGTTATCGTCAGCGACGACGCCTCCACGGTGGAGAACCCCGTCCCGGCAATCAGATCGTCCAGATCGCTGTCGCCCGGGGCGTTCATAAACCCGGTGAAGCCCTCGAATAGATTGGTCGTGGGAAGTTCGGCGTCGCCGGTTGTCAGCAAGACCCCTGTGCCGGGGATGAGCAGCGGGACGCTGGCGCCGTTGCTGTAAACTCCGGCCGAGCCAAAATCGCCGAAGTACGTCGAGTTGAGAATGGTGACGCCCGACGGCAATGGCTTCAGCAGCAGCGCGTCGACCATGTCGCTGCCAAAGGGAGTGATGGCGACTTCAAGGGGCGGTCCCGTGGGCGTCGGCAGCGTGGCCAAACTACCCACGTTTCCCGACCCGCTGGCTTGAACGACGGCGCCGGCCGTCGAACCGTCGCCGTCGTTATTGGTGTCCTTCAGTAGATTGCCGTCCAGGTCCACACCGGCCCCCACCGAGTCGTCCGCCAGCGACGTCAGCACCACGGGATACGCCGGGGTGCCGATGATTTGCAACGTGCCGCCGATGCGGTCCGAAATGTCCAGGCCGTTGCCGCCGGCGGTCAATCCGGCGTTCTCGCCCGAGAGTTTCACCACCAGGTTTTCGCTGGGGGTGCTTTGCAGCCGCAGGCCCGTGTTGGAGTGGAAGTTGGGAACGACGATCTCGTTCTGCACGACGTGCACCATGTCGGTGTCGTCCCAGACGCTTTGCACGACGACGGTCCCGCCGCGGACCACCATCGCATTGATGCCATTGTTCCCGAATCGGTTGTTGCGCAGCAGCGGACCGGTGTTGTCCGCTTGATCCACCAGCGCGTCGAGCGGCCCGGTCGTGCGGCCATAGTCGCTCAATCGGCGGCTGCTGAGTGAATTGACGTCGAAACTGAAAGCGCCCGCTTCGTTGTCGCGCAGCGTGTTGCCCACCAGAATCGGCTGCGAGCCGATGGCCCACAGCGTGGCCGGGTCGTTGTCGCCGCGTCCGTTGCGGCCGCCGGCGGCAAAACCGGAAGCGCTGTCTTGAATCAACGAATTGGCGATGCGGACCTCGGCCTGATGGATTTCCACCGCGTTAAACAGGTCGGTATTGCCTTCGATGGTGGTCGCGCCGCCGGCGAACAGGATCATCGCGTGGTCCAGGCTGGCCTTGCTGGCCGGGCCCAAATACAACCCGCCCCAGTCCCCCGGCGCCGGAACGTCTTCCAAGGCCAGGTCGGCGTCGTCGGCGTTGGTGTCGAATGTGCCGCCGGCGCCGAACCGATCGTCGACAATCGACGTGAACACCACCGCCTCGCCCAGCGACCCTTCGGCAATCAGTTGTCCGCCAATTTCGGTTTCAATTCGGGCGCCGCCCAGCTTCACGATGATGTTTGGGTCGATGGCCAATCGGCCATTGGGACGCGCAACGCTGCGGCCGCCGACCACCAGCGGCCCCCCTTCGCCGCCGTAAATGAACAGGTTCTCCTGCACCACGTGCACGATGTCGGTGTCGTCCCAGCGGGTGGAACGGGTCACCTTTTCGGTCGTTCCTGGAACCGTCCCGGTTGTGACGTCAATGAACATGGCGTTGATGGTGTTGCCCGTCAGCGTATTTCCGCGAACCGCCGGCCCCACGCGGTCGTAGTCGGCCGAAAACGCGTTGCCCCAAAACCGCGACTCCTCAAAGCTGTCCGGGTCTGCGGTAATGCCGGCGTCGGCGTTGTCGACGATGCGGTTGTAGGTGATCGTCGGTCGCGATTCGTGCAGCTCAATGGGGGCGAACTTTTCTTCGATGCCGCGGCGAATGGCTTGCCCGCCGGCGTAACTGATCACGGCCGAGTTGATGACGTTGAGAAAAATCCCCTCGCGCTCGTAGTCGGTGCGGCGAGGTTCATTGGGGTTGGGGTTCACATCCAGGTCGTTGTTCACCAGGCGGTCGATGTCGGTGTGCAGCGGCAGGTCGCGATGCAGGTAGCCCGTGTAGACCATCTT
>CAYWTU010000233.1:0-6649 GCA_964461275.1 uncultured Pirellulales bacterium
TACACCCGCAATCAATTGGCTGGTCGAGTGCAATTCGTCTGTTGGGTCAACCCAGGACGCCGTTTGCACTTTCGCCGACGCATGAATGCGATTTCATGGGACCGTCACCTCGCAGTGGCAAATCAACGCGGGCTATTGGCATCGAAGAAGAAGGTTAGGCCGAGAGGCGTTGGTTCAAGTTCGTAACTGCTTCCTACGCCTGCAAAAAAGGTGGCTCGAAGGGAAGAAGGGCACGCGGCTCAATTGTTGTCCACAGCACGCCGGCCGTTAAGTAAGAAGGTTAATACTTGCTTGAGTTAAGACGTTAGCTGCTGGGCAGGCCGTTGATTCTTCGGGCGAATCGGGCGGACCGTGCGCCTATTCGCCCGAGGGTTTGCGCCTGATAGCCCGAGGGGGTCTGCGCCCAATCGCCCGAAGGTGTGCGCCTATTCGCCCGAGGGTATCCACAGATTAGCGGGCGGCGCTTGTCGCTGTGGCGGATTTGTCACAGTCGTGCCGGCGGCATGAGTTGGGAGAAGCGATTGGCGCTTACGCCAACTCGCCCGAGTCAAACGCGGCGCTTGGAGTTTCTGTGGGCGTTGACGCGACGCTCGCTGGCTCGGCGAAGATGGCGCGGCCTTGGACATAGCGCGGGAACCGCTCTTGAAGTTGCCGGGGCGGGTCAAACGCCAGGTGCATCCGGTGGATGAACCACACGACCTCCTCCCTCTCACCGTTTCGGCCGATCGACAATTCGTACTCGGGCAACTGGTTGGCTTCGACGACCTTTCGCACATCAAGAGCGAAATCGGAGAATCGGGCCGAAGAACCTGATTTCTCAAACAGTTGCCGCATCGTAAAGCTCCAGCCGGTCTCTTGCTGGCCGGCGTGCTTGCGAACGACGCGGTACAGCCAGCGTTCGATACCGCCGGTGAGCAAGAAGTAGTCCTCGTGAATCGTTAAGACCCCTCCCCGCTGGACGATGCCTTCATAGAGCCAATCGGCCAGCGTAATGGTCATCCCTTGTGGCTCGCCGGTGGCTTCGTCCATCGTCTCGGTCCAGCTTTCGAGCCAGTGAAACGAGGCAAATTTTTTCTTGCCGTCGGCGCGGATGTTCGTCCGCACGGCTGTGTGGGTCAGGCGGTCCAGCGCCGCCCGCAGCCGCGTGTAATCGGCCCCGCCCGTTGTGCGGCGAATCGACCGCAGCAGGTTGTACGGATGAAATTTTATAGTTCTCGATGGTTTCAGGTTCCGGTCGAGCGTTTCCGTGACCTGTGTGGATGCCCACACCAAAACATCGGCGTCCCAGATTGTGGCCATGCCGAACTGGGGATTGGCGCTGACTTCGACCCAGACCGGGCCCACCTGATACTCGATGGGCTCCAGTCGCGGGCGCTTGGAAAGACTGAAGAACGGTCGCTCCATCAAGTCCCGCTGGTCGCGGATCGGGATGTCGGCGAAGCTGGCCGCGAACAGGTCGGGCTGCTGGTCGCTGAAGGGCGGCAAGCGGCGGACCATGGTCAGCGCCGCATGGGCAGCCCAGGAAGGCCGCGGTTGATCGTCAAGTCGCACATGCGACTCGTCGCAAATGCGACGATGTGCCTGGGCGACTTCACGATGGCGTCTCGACCGGCAAGGCCGGCTCGCGCTCCGTATTCTGCGAAGCCGGAAACCGCTGGTCCAAGAGGGCTCTGATTTCGTCGGCCATGATCCGGTTATTCAAGGCGCAAGCCGTCTTGATACGACGGTGCAGGCTCAGTGGCACGACGATCGTGAGTCGTTTGGTTGGTTCGGCGTCCTTGATCTCGCGGTTCTCGACCCAGGCATCGACGTTCGTGGGGTCGGAACTCGTCGGCGGACGCGGGTTGAAGTTGATCTTTTTCATGTCAGTAGCCTTTCTACTTCGTCGGCCAACTGGTTCATCTCCTGGGCGGACAGCATGTCGGGGTCGATCTCGTAGACCGTCAGCCCTTGTGTGGCGCTTTCGGCGAAGGCCACCCGTTGACAAATGGCCGTTTCCAGGACTGGAATCGGATAAGCAGAGAGGGCTTCGGTCACGTCGCGGCCGATGGCCGTGTTGACGATCTTGCGATTGATGACGAAGGCCTTCTTGAGCGTGGGCTTGTAGACCGTGGCCTCGTTCAACAGGTCGATGATCTCCTTGGCGGCCCACACGTCGTAAGGCGAAGGCTGGACCGGCACCAGCACCAGGTCGCTGGCCATGATGGCTGAGCGGGCCACGTCGTAAACGCGCGGTGGACCGTCGATCAGGACCAGCTCGAAGTTGGCGGCGAGCGCCGGTAATTCCTTGTGGATCGACGATTTGGGAAGACCGACCACCGGGAACAAGGGCTCGGCCCGGCGGGCCGCGGCCCAGTCGAGGGCGCTCCCCTGCGGATCGGCATCGAGTAGCAGGAGCTTGCGTTTCTTGCGAGCTAGCGCCGTCGCGATGTGAACGGCCAGCGTCGTCTTGCCGACGCCTCCCTTCTGGTTCAAGATCGCGATCGTTTTCGGCATGTGCTCCTGCGGTTTTTGGCGTCGCATTTGTGCTTCTGCGACAATGCGACGGACCAGACGTAGCACGACGAGCGGCGCTCCGTCAACGATAAAATGCCCTCTGGCAATAGCCCCGAAAATGCGTCGGCGCCGACTCGGGCGAATGAGCGTATCGTCGCAGAATCGCAAATGTGCTTTTGCGACGCTGCGGTCCGGCGACGAGCCGCAAATGCGCCTCGGCGAAAATGCGTTTTTAAGGCTTAAAAAGTTCCTAAGCTCCGCTTAGGGCAGATGTCTGAGAGTCAGAATGCGTTTTTAACGCCTTGGTTGCGGTTGTCCGCAAGGGTGGTTTCTGGAGGGTGTTCTTGCCGATTTGGAAGGCCGGTTTTGAGGCGTTTGGTGGGCAGAGGTTGCCTAGTCGGATTGGGTCGTGAAGGCCGACTTCGGCTCGCGTCGGGTGTCGAACACGGCGACGATTTCAATCGTCTCGTGTCGATGCTGGTAGAGCACGGCGTAGCTGAAGCGGTGAACCAGCACCCGCCGCAGCGGACCACGGACGCGCTGGCCGCACTCGGGGTACTGTGCGACGAGTCGCAGGGACCGCTGAAGCTGGTCGATGAACGTGCGTCCCTGGCCGGGCCGCTGCTCGTCGAGCCAATTGGCGGCCGCGTCGGTGTCTGCGCTGGCGGTAAGCGAAAAGACGACGGGCCGCGTCATCGGTGCAATAGCAGCCGCTCGCGAAGCATCTCCCACGACTCGAACGGCATTGTGCCGTTCTCGATGGCGGCAAGCCGGCGGTCGAGTTCCGCCAACTGCTCGGCCGTAAATAGCTCCGCTTGTTCGTCGAGCCTCAGGTCGTCGAGCAGGGCTTGAGCCAATTGCAGCCGGTCGGCCGACGAAAGCTCCGAAAAATCAATCTCTTGGATCGGGTAGGGCATCTTGGTCAATCCTCCTTGCGTTGCTCGCCCGACGATGCCGCATTTCGAGGCGGCTGTAAATCGGAATCTTTGCGTTCCGCCAAGGCTTGTTCGTAAAGCTTGTACGCCCGCCGGCGCGTGGCCTCGCTGTCGGGCGGGCCACCTGTCAGGGCCGCCTGCTCCAGGTATGCTTGCCAGGCGCAGCCGTGGAACAGGTCGTCCAGGATTTCGTCCAACTCGCTCATTCGGGTTTCTCGAATAGCATGCACACATCGTGTAGGCCAGGGATAAACGACGTGCGATAGACCTTGCGGCTGCTGGATGCCCCGTGGCTGAACCGGATGATGTCGGTGCAGGTTTGCTTCAGGCCGCACTCGAACGCGATCCGCTTGGTGTGGTAGGTGAGGGGCACGAACCCTTCGCGGCGGTCGCAGTAGTCGCCCATGAGTACGGCCAGGATACCGCCTGGCTTGAGCACGTAGCGGGCATGAGCCAGCAGCAGCGTGTAGCGCTGCAAGAACGCATCGAGCGTCGGGCAGCGCGACAGGTCTCGCGGGTCGTCGGCGTACAGCTTCATGCGCCAATAGGGCGGATGCAGCCACACGAAGTCGAATGTGCCCGAGCGGAAGCGGGCAGATTCGCCGAAGAAGTTCAGCGGGTTACAGGCGTCGAAGCCGTGATGGATGTCGGCCGATGTGCAGGCGATGCCCAACTCCTCGCACACGTCGCGGCAGGTGCCGCTGCCAGTCATGGGGTCAAAGACGCTCTGGGGCTTGAAGTACACCAAGAGGTCGCGAATGAGATTGCCGCCGCAGTTGCCCGGATAGCCTCGGTCGCCGTATTCGCCGGCTCGCGAGTTGTGATACAAGCTCGTCAGGCCAGGCACTGGGCTGGCGTTGACCGGCGCTTGCGGAAGTTTTGCATACGTCGGTTTCGAGCGCGGGGAGGGTTTCGCGATGAAGTGTCGCTGGTTGCGGGCCGCGTAGAACGGATTGATGGTCGAAATGTCCATAGTCGGATTCCTTTCCTGGGGGTGAAGGCCGGCGGGCGCTTCCGTGCGCCCGCCCGGTGAGTTACTCCGGTTTCTCTTCTTCGATGCGAAGCGAGAGTTGCCCGTCGAGAGGCAGGCATTCCAGGAGGACGTTGAATCCCTTGCCGTCTTTGTGCGGCCATGCGCTGCCAACGCGGTTCCAGAACGCTTTCTTGCCTTCGCCTCGGTCGCGGACCGTGAAGACGGCGTGACTGGGAGCCTTGCTCGTGGGGTTGGTGTTTGTGGTGGTCATAAAAAGTTCCTTTCGCAGTTTGAGTTTCAGGCCACGACCATCGCGGCCTGATGGCAACGAAAAACGAAGCGGCCCAAGCCGGAGTCCTTGGACGTGCCTGCAAGTTGAAAATTAGGAGGGGCCACGCCTGCACGGAGCGCCAGCGCAGGAAGATGGGGAGGGGCCGAATTTTCTGCTTGCGGGCCCGGCGACGCTTCGTAACGTGCCATCACTCAAGGCCGCGTGGCGCTGGACTGATCCTCAACACGCCCGCAAAGGACACGTTGACCGCCGAACTTTGAATCAACCCGCCAAGGCGACCGGGCACAGCGTTTCCACAAAGTCCCGCGAGCGCAGAATTTCCGGGCGGTCTGGAGCGTATTACTGTTGGCGGCCGAGAACGAAGGCCGGCAAGGCATCACGTCCCGTCTCTGAATTTCCTGCCGAAGGAGGGTTTGAGCATGTCAGTCGAGTGTCCAAAGTGCGGGTGTTTGCTCGGAGAGCGCACGTCGGCCGATACCCCAATTGCGCGCGACAAGGACGCCATGTACCACGCATGCGCATCGGGCCGACTCAGAACTGCGCACGGTGCGCTGGTTTTCGTCGGTATGCACTTCGCCAAAGTCGCCGCCACCTATTACGAGCTGGCGCACGCCTTCAAGTGCCAAGGATGCGGGCATACCTGGCGCAAATGGCTGCCGAAACGCGCGTAACGAGCCCCCGGGGCTCAACTTGGCAAAGCAGCGCGTGGCGTTAACGAATCGTCAATTCAAGGCGCGTAGTATTAGCCGTATGCTGCGCATTATCCCTTGTTACGATTCGAGCCACGCCAAGAGCTACTTCAGCACGCCCGACTATTACCTGCGAGGCGACGAGGCCCAGGAGTTGCCCGGCCGCTGGCGAGGCGAGGGGGCGCGCCGCCTGGGCCAGTCGGGCCAAGTGCAGCAAGAGGCGTGGGAGGCGCTCTGCGACAATCGGCACCCGGAGACGGGCCAATCGCTCACGGCACGGCGCAAGGGCGACCGCATCGTGGGCTACGATTTCAATTTTCACGTGCCGAAGGGAGTCAGTCTGTACTACGCCATGACCCGCGACGAGCGGGTTCTGGACGCCTTCCGCGATGCCGTGGACGTCACGATGCACGACATCGAACAGGAAATGGCCACCCGCGTGCGCAAGCAGAACAAGCAGGCCGACCGCATCACGGGCAACATGGTGTGGGGCGAATTCATTCACCTCACGGCCCGCCCCATCGACGGTCATCCCGATCCTCATCTGCACGCCCACTGCTTCGTCCACAACGCCACGTTCGACGCGGAAGAAGACCGCTGGAAGGCGGGCAAGTTCCGCGAGATCAAGCGCGACGGTCAGTATTTCGAGGCCGTGTTCCATTCGCGGCTGTCCCACCGGCTGCACGACTTGGGTCTGCCGATTGAGCGTCGCCGCCAGGGCTGGGACCTGGCCGGCATCGACGCCAAACTGGCCGACAAGTTCTCGCGCCGCACCAAGCAGATTGAAGAAAAGGCCCAGGCGCTCGGCATCGAGAATCCCAAGGCCAAGGCCGAGCTAGGCGCAAAGACTCGCCAGGGAAAGGCCAAGGACCTCAGCTTTCAAGAACTACAACGCATCTGGCAGAGCCGGCTCACGCCGGCCGAGTCGGAAGCGCTGGCCGACTTGGCCAAGCGCACTCCGGCCGACGCCGAGCCAGTGGACGCCGGCGCAAGCGCCAAGGCGTTCGACTACGCCCGTCAACACGTCTTTGCCCGGCAAAGCGTGGTGACCGAGCGGCAACTGCTGACCGTGGCGCTGCGGCGCTCCGTCGGTGAAGCGACGAGCGAAGCGGTTCACGACGCGGTCCGGCGCAGCGACCTTATCAACGGCACGCGCGATGGCCGGCGGATGGTGACCACTCGTGACGTACTGGCCGAAGAACAGCGGGTCGTGAATTTTGCCCGTTCGGGCCGTGGGGCCTGCCGGCCTGTAGCCCAAGAATTG
>CAYWTU010000234.1:0-6643 GCA_964461275.1 uncultured Pirellulales bacterium
TGGACTCCGCAACCCGCCACTCCCATCTCAATGTCTCCCCGTTTGACTCGGCTGCACTCGCTCCAGGGCGCATCCAGCCGTTGGAACTGCCGCCGAAACGCCGCGGCAATGTGCTTGAGCCGCGCCACGGCGCCAGGAGCGTCCTTGTCTTGGACGGCCTTTACGAATTCCTCGTCCGTCCACAAATGTACGAACAGCGCCGCACCCTGCGACGACAAGTCGGTCCGCAGGTTCCAGCCTTCCAATACGCGAATCGCCTCGGCCACCGTTTCGTCGACGCCTGAAGCGCCGGCTCGCAGCACGGAGACAATGGCCGCGGTATGCTCCACGCCCGCCTCCAGTTTGGTGTCCGCGGCGTAGTCCCGCATCTCGTCCCAACTGATAGAGCGGTCTGCGTCCAGAAGTTCCGCCAACCTCCGCCAACGGCTGTTGGCCTTCTGACCCATCAGGTACGGCACAAACGTTTCCGGCCGGGGCGCTTCGTCGGGCGTGACGTTTTGTGGGCCGCTGTTGGTGTTGAGCAGGTACCCGCTCTTGGGGTTGAGCACCTGCGGCATGTCGGCCAACGAGTGAAACCCTTGCCAGCGGGCCCAGGCCTGGTCGCCGGGCCGCAGGGCGTGGCTGTCGATCCGCAGATCGCGTCGCGGCACTCGGCCGTTGCTGATGTAATAAATGTCGCCGGCGCGGTCGGCATACACGATGTTGAACATCGCGATCCCCAAGGGCTCCAAGGCCTGCTTGAACTGGCCCACGTTCTGGGCCTTGGCCATCTGGTAAAGCTGCCGCACGCGGCTCTTGCCGTCCAACAGCGGAAGGGCGAACACATAGGCTTTGCCGTTGCGCTCAACGACCACCGGCCCGGCGTCGGTACGCTTGCAGGTCATGCGGTTTTTCGTTTTGCCGGCTGGCGTGGAAATCTCGTAGGTTTCCTCCGAAACGGTGAAATCTTGCCAGCCCGTGGGTCCCTTATATTGGTTCGGGTTGTCGGGATTGATTTCAAACTCGAACACGTCGCCCAGGTCCGGGGCGTTGACCGTCATGCACCACGCGCTATGCTCGGTGCGGCCCATGCTGACATAGGGCGAACCGAAAAAGCAGGCCCCCAGCACGTTCACCTCGGGCCCCACCAGGTGCATCTCGTACCAGCGAAAAAAACCGCTGTGAGGCAAGTGGGGGTCCATCGACAATAGTGCCGCGCCGGTGGCCGAGCGGTGCGGCGCGATGGCGAATTGATTCGAGCCGAAGGCGACGTCGCGATCGGCCAACATCGCATCCAAAGCCGCCAGCTTCAGTCCGGCCTTCTCCAGGTCGTCGCGGCAATGCGAAACACAAAACATCGTGTCGACGAACATGGCGAACCCCACTACGTGATGCGGCTCGATCGGTTCCACCCACGCGGGAACCTCCTGACGATGTTGTGCCAAGTAAGTATTGACGCCATCGCAGAACGCCTGCAAATGCTGGCGGTCGTCGTCTTCCAAGGCGGCCGCCGCCTCGCGAGCACGGCGAGGCGACTCCAGTAGTCGCATCAAGTGGTCGAAGATCACTTGCGACAACCCTTCTCGCTCGGCCGAGCGTCCCTCGCCCCGGAGCATGTTGACATACAAATTCTCCAATTGGTCCTCGGCCTGGGCGTAACCGGCGCCAAACAGCAGGCTCCGGGCGTCGCGGGCGATGATATGCGGCACGCCATATGTATCGCGAACAATCTTGACCGAACCGGCCGGCGGCGGGTTGTATTCGTCCAACGCGACGGCGCCGATCGACCGGCTCGCCAACAGGCCCGTCGTCAACGCCACAGCCCATACGACTCGAGACATCGTCATGTGTAATTCCCCACAGTTTCCCTCGCACCGCGACGGTCGGGCCGCCGCGCAACGGTCGCCATGTCGCCGCTGCTCGTGATATGTTGAGGCCGCAGTCGCAGCGTGTCAATTTTGCCCCGTTGCATCGGCGCCATACAACCCCTCTGCTCATGAGTTCGCCTTGACAACCTCGAATGTTCAACGTTTCGCCAAGCCGCTTCTAACGGCCGCGATCGTGCTCGGCGCGGTTGCCGCCATAGGGTACAGCAGCCAGCTGCGACAAGCGGTCGCCGACGGGCTCGGTCGGCTCGAAACCTTCGGGCCGTGGGGCGCGGCGGCCGTGGCCGCGGCTTACGTGCCTGCCAGTTTGTTGTTCCTGCCAGGGTCGCTGTTGACGCTTGGCTCGGGCTTCGTTTTTGGCGTCTTGCCGACCGTGGTGGCGGTCTCGCTGGGCAGCACCGCCGGCGCCACGGCGGCGATGCTCGCCGGCCGCACGCTGCTCCGCCCTTGGCTACAAGCACGCCTGACGGACAGCCCGCGCTTGGCGGCGCTGGACAACGCCATTGAGCGCGACGGCGCCAAGCTGATTCTCTTGGTCCGGTTATCGCCTGTCATCCCGTACAACCTCCTCAATTACATGCTCGGCCTGACGCGGGTCCGAGTGCGCGATTACGTCTGGGCCAGTTGGCTGGGGATGTTGCCCGGCACGGTGATGTATGCGTATCTGGGCTCGGCGGCGCATAGCCTGGCGGCGCTGGCCGCCGGCGAAGTGCCCCCCAGCCGCGCCGCGCAGGGCCTGTTCGCACTGGGCCTGGCGGCTACGGTTGCGGTCAGCATCGTTCTCGGCCGGCTGGCCAGGCGGTCTTTGGCGGAGGTCGCCGATGGCAGCGGCGGCAACAGCATCGCTGGAAACAAAAACGACGCGTGACCGGTGCATGCGCCGCCAATTGCAAGTACACTGCTGGGCTCCCCACCGCCAACATCGCCCGCGTTTCAAGCTTTCACGTTGCGCATGCCTACTGCGTCTCCGAAGTACGTTCTCGCCATCGATCTCGGTTCCGGCGGTCCCAAGGTGGCGTTGGTTTCCGACCGCGGCGAAGTGGTCAGCTACGTGCGGCAAACGGTGGAAACCACGTTCCTGGGCGGAGGGGGAGTCGAACAAGACCCAGCCCAGTGGTGGCAAACCATCTCCGCAGGGGCCCGTGAGCTTTTAGGTCGGAAGCTGGTCGACGCGCACGATATTCTGGCCGTCAGTTGCACGGGCCAGTGGTCGGTGACGGTGCCGGTCGACGACCGCGGCATGCACCTGGCGGCGGCCGTCCATTGGCTCGATTCGCGCGGCGCACCCTACAGCCAGCGGATCACCGACGGCCTGATCAAGGTGGAAGGCTACAACGTTTGGCGATTGCAGCGTTGGCTCCGATTGACGGGGGGCGCACCGACCAAGAACGGCGCCGACGGCTTGTCGCATCTGTTGTTTCTTAAACACGAGCGGCCCGACATTTACGCCCGGGCGTACAAACTGCTTGAACCCACCGACTATATCGCGTTTCGCCTGTGCGGCCGGGCGACCGCTTCTTTCGGAACCGTGTTTCCGTACATGGTGGCCGACTGCCGCGACAACACCCGTGTGTGCTACGACCCGGTTATCCTCCGCTGGGCTGGCATCGATCGCCAAAAACTCCCCGATCTGGTCCCGACCGGTTCCGTTGTTGGGTCGATCTTGCCGGAAATCGCCCGCGACTGGGGGCTCTCCACCGAAACGAAAATCGTCAGCGGCTCGTGCGACGCGCAAACGGCGCTGTTGGGCTCGGGGTGTGTGGCCGACTACGACGCCCACGTCTGCATCGGCACCACCGGCTGGATCACCTGCCACGTGCCGTTCAAGAAGACGAGCCTGAGCCATTGGATCGCCACCATGCCGGCCGGTTTGCCGGGTCGCAATTTGGTGGTGGCCGAGCAAGGCTCCGCCGGGAAGTGTCTCGAGTCGTTTTTGCACCAGTGGCTATTCCCCGGCGGCGACTTCGGCTCGCCGCCGCCCGACGACCTGTACGCGGCACTGGAACGGGTTGTGCAGCGCGTTCCGGCCGGCAGCCGGGGACTGATGTTTTTGCCCTGGTTGAATGGGGCGGGTCCGCCCAACAGCGACCGCTACATGCGGGGCGGGTTTTTCAACCAGTCGTTCATCACCGGTCGCGACGAAGCCGCCCGAGCCGTGCTCGAGGGGGTGGCGCTCAATCTGCGTTGGCTTCGCGACGCGGTGCAAAAATTCATCGCCCGGCCGTTGCCTTCGCTGCGGTTCATCGGCGGAGGGGCTCAAATGGCCGCCTGGGGGCAGATTCTGGCCGACGTGCTCAACTGCCCGATCGAGCAAGTGCGCGACCCGAACGTGGCGATCTCGCGAGGGGCCGGCGTGTTGGCGCTGTTAGGGCTGGGCCACATCCGGGTCGAAGACGTGCCGGCCATGGCCCCTATCGCCGCATCCTATCAGCCAACCGCAGCCCACCGCGCAACCTACGACGCGCTATACACCGAGTTTAAGAAATGCTACGCGGCCAATCGGCCTGTCTTCCGCCGACTGAATGAGCCGCGGGGGTGAAACGGCGAGATCCGTTGCGATGGACGATGTTTGAGGCGCCACGAAACAGTGGGCTGACGTCCACCGCTCGCCGTTTGATTTCGCTCTCGCCAGCCGTGGCCAAAAGCTGGCGACTTCGGCCTGCGGGCGCAGCATCAATGCCGCTTGAGCGGCAGGATGTCGGGAAAGACGTCGTGCAGGTTGTTCCGCTCGATGGTTTCGCGGATGCGGTCTTCGCGTTCGTCCCAGTCGACCATCTTGGTTTCAAAGATCGTCAAGAGCAGCGTCATCACCTCGCGCATCTGCTCGTCGCTGGGGCGCTGATCGCCCAGCTCCTCTTGCAGCTTGCGGATCTTGCGCGCCGGCTCGATCACGCCTCGCTCGTAGGCCGCGTCGTCGAAATTCTTATTGGGCGTACAGGCGATGCACTTCATCACCGAGCCCAAAAATGTCGGAACGTAGTCGGCCACGAATCACTCCGGCGCCAAGCGCCGCGAAAAAGGGGGGTCGAAAAGCGGGAGGGCTGACACTGGCGACGGATAGCCGACTTCGATGTGCCTGGGAGGACGGTCCCGTCGCGCGTCCGGAAGGGATACAGTTTCAGTATAATTCCGCCGATGGGCGGCGACAGGCGCAAGGTCGAGCCCGAATTGGATGGATCGCTGACGTGCGACCTCGGCACGACCATTACAACCGGCCCAGAGCAACCGATTCCAGACCATCGCCAGCGAAGTTGTCAGCCCGCCTGACCATTGAGCTCCTGCCTTCCTTGGCCACTGGAGCTCATTTTTCGGGCTTGGCCGGCTTTGCGTCGTCGGCCTGTGTCGCGTTCGGCTTCTGGGCCGCCGGCTTCTGGGCCGCCGGTTTTTGGGCCGCCGGTTCTTGGGCCGCCGGTTTCTTCTCGGCGGGCTTTTTTTCGCCGGTCGCAGACTTGCCCGCGGCGGCCTTAGCGGCGTCGACGGTTTTGCGCTGAGCCCGAATTTTCTGCAGATTTTCCCGGGCCGGGCGGTAGTCGGGATTCAACCGGACCGCCTCTTCCAGCGCCGCTTCCGCTTCGTCTTTTTTGCCTAACTGCACCAGCATCGCGGCCAAATTGTTGTGCGCCTGAACGTAGTTGGGGGCCAGCTTGACGGCCTCGCGGAATTCTTCGGCCGCGGCGTCCAGCTTCTGCTGCATCGCGAAATTCAGGCCCAGGTTGAAGTGGATGTCGGCGTTGTTCGACCGCAACTCGAGCGACTTCAGCAAGTATCGATTGGCCTCGCGATGCTGGCCCATGGCCATGTGCAACAGTCCCAACGAGTAATGCGCCTCGAACAGATCGGGGTGCTCCTCGATGATTTCGTTGAGCAGTTTCAAGGCGCCCGGCGCATCGCCCGATTCGGACAATTTGAGCGCCGCTTTGACCGTCGCCAGCCCGCGCCCGACCGTCTCGGGAAAATACTCGTGATCGCGTTTGCGAACGATTTTGGCTTCTAGAATCTTGTCGGGCGAGGCCTGCTTAAGCCGCGTGAACGGCTCCACTCGCTGCAACCGCGAAACCACTTCCAGGCCCTCGATCACGCGACCGAACACCGGCATGTCGGTGTCTAGGCCTCCGCTGGTGAGCCGATATTTGATAAAGAACTGCGAACCATGGGCGCCTTCTTTGGCGGTCACCATCGCGATCGTGCCGCGAAGGTGGGCGCGATTCTTCCCGCCGGCGGCCTCGTTGGCCAGCACGTGGCCCGGCCCGCTCGTGCCGTTTCCGACGGGGCAGCCGGCCGTCGCGCCAAAGCCCGACACCACGCGAAAGAACGATTGATTGGTGAAATAGGCCTGTTCGACCAGGTACAGGAAGTTGCTGGTGGTGTTGGGAAAGTCGTCCTCGTACAGTTCGACGACGAAATCGCCGCGGGTGGTGCGAAATCGCACTCGGGGATTGTTGTCGGCCTGGGCCTCTTCCTTGCGCCGCGCGAGTTCCTGGTCGATCCTGGGGCGCCAATCGTCGAGCAGCCCCAGGTACTTCTCGCCATCCGAGTCGAGCTTCTCCAGGGCCTGCGACTTCTTCCAGTATTCTTCCGCCAGCGTCAGATCGGCCATTTCCAGCGCCGAGCGGCCGATGAAATTGAACAGGTCGCCCGTCTCCACGCCGTGCTTGGCCAACAACAAGGCGATTTCTTGGGCCTCTTCCAAGCGGTCGAAGGCGCCGATAAGGTTCGTCACGTAACCCAAGAAGACCTCAATGTCTCGGTCCTTGGAGTCGGCCCGGTAGGCACGCTTG
>CAYWTU010000235.1:0-6631 GCA_964461275.1 uncultured Pirellulales bacterium
CACATCTACACCCGTGAGGGTTTGGAGCAACTTGGCCGGCAACAAGGTTGGACGCCGAGCGTGTTCGTCGATCGCGCGTACCACGACACCCGCATCCCTGGCCTGAATACTCGTGCGGGCAAGGCGTATCAAAGCTTGGGGGACGGGACGCTCGACGCGGCACTCGAGCCGGTTCGTCCCGCGCGGCTGGCGCTGTCGCCGCGCTTCTGGTGGCACGCCGTAACCGGCTATTGGCTGTCCGACCGCGCGGATATGACCGTTGCGTTTCGGAAAACGGCGTGAGGTCTGGGTTGGCCTCGCCTGGGCAGGCGGAGCGTCGCAGCGATGCGTTGGCGCTGTGCGTTCGCACCTGCCCATAATGTGGGCCACCGAAGGGTGGTTCTGTAGACGCGGCGGGAGACTGCAATGACAATCAACGGCAATCGTGTTCCGCTTCGCGGCGAATGGCCAAGCTCGACCTGCCGCGTAACCACCTCCTGTGAAGGCATCCCATGAGTCATCGGCACGCCCGCCAACAACGCAACCAATCGCACACGTCTCGTCGTCGAAGCAACGTGCAACGACAACGCGGCCTGCGCGGCGAATGGCTGGAAGACCGTCGCATGCTGTCGTTTGTGTGGGCCAACCGCGGCGACGCCAGTGACATGTTCGACGCCGCCTTCGGCGTTTTCGCGGAAACGGCCCGGGGAGTGGTCGATTCGGCGCTCAACGAATGGAACCGCGTAGTTACCGGCTACGGCGGCGCAGACTTTGAGACGCAAATGACCATCATGATGAACCCCAGCAACCCCGCCACGAGCGCGGCGGCTAGCGGCACCGTCACGGACGGCAATGGCGTGCCGACCTCGGGCATCGTGACCATCAACATGGCGCTCGACGCGATGGGCAACACGCAGTGGTATCTCGACCCGACGCCTGACGATCACTCGGAGTTTATGGGAACGCTGGTTCACCCCTACGCGCGCAACCCGACGCCCGGCGGCCCCGCCGACGGCATGCGCGATCTGCGGACGCTGCTCATTCACGAGTTGGGACACACCATGGGGGTAAGTTCCGGCTCGGCCTTGATGTACAGCAATCCGAACGTGACGGTGACGAACACGGGCATCACCGACAATTCGGTGGGCGTAGGAACGAACAGCTACTGGCTGTTCCAAGGCCCCAGCGTGAACGCGGTGATGACCGATTTTGACATACTTGCGGGCGTATCGACGCAGGCCGGGCACGTGGCCATGCCGCTTGCCGGCAATACGCCGATCAATTTCAACGGGCAGTTGTATTACACCGCCGTCGACACGATGCAGCCCACATCGCTCAGCATTCGCCGCATCCTGCTCACGGAGAAGACGGCCCTGATGATGCAAGACATGGGCTACGACGTGGTGATGCCCGCCACGTTCGGCACGTTTCACAGCGTGCTCAACGAGGACACCGGCGCGCTGACGATTCAAGGCGGCAACGACAATACGCAGATCAACAACGTGAATCAAGGCGATTCGGCCGACACGATCCGAGTGCAGCGGTTGGGCAACAACCTGCTGGTGACGATCGACATAGGCGTGGATGTGCCCGGTTCGGGGCCAGGTTTGACGCCCCAAGACCAGCGCGGCGAGCTCGCCACCAGCGTCTTCAATATCGCTGACGTCAACACCATCACCATTCAGAGCCAGCGTGGCAACGACGAAGTTTACTTGATCGGCGACTTTGATTTTCTCGACGGTCTGGTGGTCCTCGACGCCGAGGGGAACGATCTTGTAGACGCCGGAACCGTGACCGGCGCCGATACGCTGCTCATTTTCGGTGGGCAAGGAAACGACACTATATTCGGCGGCCTGGGCAACGATTTGATTACGGGCGGTCCTGGGGACGACAGCCTGACGGGCGGAAGCGGCAACGACACGTTGCTGGGCGAAGTTGGCGACGATCGACTGTTTGGAACCAACGGAGTCGACAACTTAGACGGAGGCGTCGGCAACGATCGGCTCGACGGGGGCTGGCACGCCGACAGCGTGTTCGGCGGCGAGGGGCATGACACGCTGTTGGGAGGCAGTGCCAACGACACGCTCGACGGCGGCACAGGAAACGACGTTCTGTCCGGGGACTCTGGCGACGATCTGCTGCTGGGTATGCAAGGAAACGATACGTTGTCCGGCGGAACGCAGAACGACACGCTGCTCGGCGGCGCCGACAACGACACGCTGTACGGCGACGCCGGCGACGACTCGCTCCGCGGAGGGTTGGGCGCCGACCTGCTCGACGGCGGTGACGATGCCGACACGCTCGTTGGAGGTGAAATCGGCGCCAACCCAGCCGATGCCAGCGGTGACACCTTGCGCGGAGGCGCCGGAACGGACCTGTTGCTGGGCGACAATTTCATTCTGGGGTCGGCCGTTGGCGGGGCGGATGCGTTGGACGGTGGCGACGGAAACGACACGCTGTACGGCCAATACGGCGATGATTCCCTGGCCGGCGGTCTGGGCAGCGATTATCTCGACGGCGCCGACGGCGCCGATACGATTATCGGCGGAAATCTGTTGTCCAGTATTTCGGATCCCAGCGGCGACTATCTCACCGGCGGCGCCGGGCCGGACATTCTGATCGGCGATAATTTCGGTTCCGGGCCGGCGATCGGCGGACGAGACACGATCTTTGGCGACGAGGGTGACGACGAACTCTATGGACAATACGACAACGATTCGCTCAACGGCGGCAACGGCAACGACACGCTCAGCGGATTCAACGGAAACGACACGCTCCGCGGCGGCGACGGACACGACGAGCTGGACGGCGGCAACCACGACGATTCGCTGATCGGTGGTCGAGGCGTCGATACGCTGTTGGGCGGCGACGGCGACGACGATCTGATCGGCGGCACGTTGCTCGAAAACGTATCCGATGGCAGCGGCGACTCGCTCGAAGGAGGCGACGGAAACGACCTCCTGTTGGGCGACAACTTGGGCAACGGCCCGGCGATCGGCGGTCGCGACACGCTCCGCGGCGGCGCCGGCAACGATACCCTTTATGGCCAGTACGACGACGATCTCATGGTCGGCAACGCGGGGAACGACTATCTGTACGCGGCCGACGGAGACGATTCGCTCGAAGGGGACGCGGGGAATGACACGCTGGATGGCGGAGGGGGCAATGACGAATTGACCGGAGGCGGCGACAACGATTCGCTGCTGGGCGGCAATGGCGAAGACGTACTCGCTGGCGGCGCCGGACAGGATACGCTTCGCGGTCAGGGCGGGGCAGACGAGCTGCTGGGCGAGGACGACGGCGATACACTCTTCGGCGGCGCCGGCGACGACCTGATGCGCGGCGGCACCGGCGACGACCTGATGTATGGCGACGACGGCGCCGACATTCTTTTGGGAGAGGCGGGCAACAACGCTCTGTTCGGTGGGATCGGCCGCGATCTGCTCATCGGCGGCCGTCAGGTCGATCGCATCGCCGGCGGCGATGACGACGATTTGTTGATTGCCGGACTGACGGTGCATGACGGAGTGGATGCGGAATTATTCGCCATCCGGGGCGAATGGACCTCCAGCCGATCGTACGACGAGCGCGTTGCCAACTTGCGGAATCAAGCCAACCCCACATTCGACGACCGGCTCAACGGCGATGTGTTTTTGATCGATGGGGTGGACGTCATCGACGATGTCGCGGGCAACACACTGTTCGGCGAGATCGCACAAGATTGGTTCTTTGCCGAGCTCGGCGACCTCACCGACCAACAGGCGGGTGAAGAATTGAATTGATGCAAGTTGCCGAATCTGCGGCTGCAGAACGGAACAAGTTGCCATTGGCCTGCGCACAAGGCTATCATGCGTTGCCCCGGCGGGCGCCGGGCGTTGTCCACATTTGCTCTCCGTTTGCTAGCCGAGGCTCAAGCATGCGCAGCTCTGCTCCCCTTCCCTCGGACGCTCGACGCCATCAACCGGACAAAGGCAGCGGGCTGAACCGCCGTGGTTTTCTCGCTGGAACAGCGGCCGCGGCCGGCGTCGCCTGGGGAATGCCGACGTTTATTCCGCGCCACGTCTTGGCGGCGCCCGGCAGGCCGGGGGCGAACGATCGCGTTACGATCGGCGCCATAGGCGTCGGCGGCCGCGGCGCCCTGCTTCTGGAGCAGTTGCCCGAATCGGCGCGATTGATCGCGCTGGCCGACTGCAACGTCCCGCGGGCCGAAGCATTTAAGGCCAAGGTCAAGGGCGACTGGCCCGTCGTGTCTGACTATAGGACGTTGTTGGAGCGCAACGACATCGATGCCGTCGTGGTGGCGACCGGCGAATTTCAGCGGGTGCTTCCGTGCATTCACGCCTGCCAGGCGGGCAAGGACATCTATGCAGAAAAGCCGCTCACCTTGTACCTGCGCGAAGGGCGTGCGCTGGTGGACGCCGTCCGCCGCCACAGGCGAATTTGCCAAGTCGGCACCCAGCAGCGATCGATGGAAATGAATCGTGTCGCCTGCGAGTTTGTCCGCAGCGGCGGCTTGGGCAAAGTTCTCGAGGTGCGGGCGATCAACTATTCCGGCGCACAGGCCAACCCCGCGCCGCTTCCACCTGAACAAGCCATGCCTGCCGGGTTGGACTGGAACGCATGGCTGAACCAGGCCGCCTGGCGACCGTATCACTCGGATTGGATGGGCTGGATGCGCTGGCGTGACTTCGCCGGCGGCGAGATGACCAACTGGGGAGCGCACGGCGTCGACCAGATTCAGTGGGCCCTGGGCATGGACGATACCGGTCCGGTGGACTTCAAGCCATTGTCCGAAGGGCCCAATGGCCAGGTGTCAGCACGCTACGCCAACGGCGTTGCGGTGAACTTCATCATCGAGCCGGGTAAAGGGCCGATGGGAGGCGCGGTCTTCGTGGGCGAAAAAGGGAAACTGGAAATCAACCGCAACAAGTTCGTCTCCAATCCACCGGAAATCGCCGAGCAGCTCCGCAAACAGCTTGACGTTACCGAAGAAGAGCGGAAATGGAGCGACGAATTGGCGCTGTGGCAGGCCCGCTGGCACATCCAGAATTGGCTCGACTGCATCCGCACGCGGGCGCTACCAGTGGCCGACGTCGAGATCGGCCATCGCTCGGTGAGCGTGTGCCACTTGGTCAATATCACTCGAGCTGTGGGCAGGGAACTGAAATGGAACCCCGAACGCGAGACGTTTGTCGGCGACGAGGCGGCCAACGCCCTGCTGGACCGCCCGCGCCGCGCGGGATTCGAGCTGCCGGGGAGTTGACGGGCGCCGCTTTGCGCCGCGCCTTTGCCCCATGATGCTGCGACGGCGCTAGCGTAGCGGCGGCCAACTTCTACCAACTAAGTTGCTCTCGCCGGCCGCCGGCGGCCCAGGATCCGATCTGGGCTTCCACCACCTCGCGGTACGCGGCCAAGTTGGCGGCGTGCAAAGGGTCGTTGGCGTTTGCCTCGAAATGTTCCGCGGACAGACGGCCGTGAATTTGAACCAGTTCGCGCTTGGGAAGCGACCAGAGCGCCAACGCGCGAGGGCGCTGCACGGTATTGAAATTGAGCCAGATGCGGCGGCGATTGCAAAACCGGACGAATTCCGGCAATTCATCCCAGTTGGACCGCATGGGGTTCATTTGGATTGAGGTTTGCGACCCACGGGACGCCGTCAACTCGACGAACGCGTCGAGGTTACGCATCACCTTCTCAAACTTCGCGTTGACGCGAATTGTTTCGTAGCGGTCCTTGATCAGCGAGTCGATAGACAGGCCGACCGTGCAATTCAACCGCGACACCCAGCTCGCGATAGCCGGCGTAAAGACGCTGCCGGAAGTAGTGATTAGCACCCTCAGTCGCGGATTCAGCCGCTCGATTTTCTCCAGGAGCAAATACATCAGACGGTGCCGAAACGGCTCGCCGCCGCTGAACCGTATCTGGGTCAAATGCGGAATGAACTCCTCCATCTCCTCCACGAACTGATCGTTGTACGGACTAACGATTGGCTTCTTGCGCTCGCGATTCTTGCGAATGGCGCTGGAAAGCTGGCCGCTGCACATCACGCATTCCAACGCGCAGATGTTCGACAACTCAAGTTCCATCGTGGCGGGATATTCGTTGGACGAGACCGCGGCGTCGTAAACCGCGGCCAAAGGCTGACGATCGCGACGAATGTTGTGCTCGCATACGGCGCAATAGGTCCGCAGATTCTCAGTGGAAATAGCCTGGCGCCAGCGGGCAAAGACGTCGCCGAACCAAATGGCGCGTATCGAACGGTTGGGAGTCCAGCGGTCGGCCAATAAAGGTGACACGGTCAACCAGCAGCAGCCGACGTGGCCCGTCGTGGTGAAGTACATATTGCTAAACGGCGCGTGGCAAAGCCGCTCGCGAGCCGCCTCGGGGCGCCCCGATAAATACCGTTCCCGCGCCGCGTCGGGCAGGGAGCGCGGCGGACGGAGCAAGCGAATCAGTCGGTCGGGAACCATGAAGTCCACGCTCATGTCCCCTGTGTGCGAGGTTTTGAGGCGGCGTAGGTCACGGAGCCAATCGTGCGCCCGTGATCGTCCACTTTCGGCCAGGTCGCCATGTGAACTACTAAGCCGCTTGCTTCATCGCCGAAACGAACCTCGCGCCAAATGCCGCCGAATCTCTCGCCCTGAGTGTTCAC
>CAYWTU010000236.1:0-6603 GCA_964461275.1 uncultured Pirellulales bacterium
GTTGGCCTTCGCCTTCTTTGACCCCAACTTCTTTGTGGCCTACCTGGTCTCAATCGCCGTGTTCGGCCTGTTCCAGGCCATCTTCATGGCCAACGCCGGCGGGTCGTGGGACAACGCCAAGAAGCTGGTCGAAGTCGACCTCAAGGAAAAGAACACCCCGCTGCACGAGGCGACAGTGGTCGGCGACACCGTGGGCGATCCGTTCAAAGACACCACCAGCGTGGCCTTGAATCCGATCATCAAATTCTCGACGCTGTTCGGCCTGTTGGCGGTGGAGATCGCCGTCGAGGTCAAAGAGGCGGCTCACGCGGGCAAGGGCCAGGACTTTACCGCCTGGGTCGGCGCTGTGATGCTGGCCATCGCCCTGATCTTCGTCTACCGGTCGTTCTACTCAATGCGGATTCCGGAGCGGAAATAGCGCCCCATAGCCCCGTCAATGACGGGGGGTCGGAACGGCCGGCGCGTGCGGCAATCACCGCGCGAGCGCGGTAATGGTCATATTTCCTGCGCCGCAGACCCCCGGTCAGTGACCGAGGGCTAAGGGTGGCTTACGCCGCCGCGAATCATTTGTCCGCGCCAGTGTTCGCGCCCTTTAGCCCCCCGTCAATGACGGGGGGTCGGAACGGCCGGCGCGTCAGCAATCACCGCGCGAGCGCGGTAATGGTCATATTTCCTGCGCCGCAGACCCCCGGTCAGTGACCGAGGGCTAATGGTAATCAACTTCGACGATGAACGGCCACGGTCGCGCGGGTAAACCAACTTCGACATTGTGCCGTTCGACGTACGTGATCCTTGCGCGCAACGAATCGAATCCAAAACAGAATCGCTTGTCGTACCCCTCGGTCCAGATCGGCCGCCCTGGCCGAAGTGCATAGCGGACCGCGTCTTTGGCGCACTTGACGATGGATGGAATGGGAACGTCGGAACCCGCCACCACGAAATGAACGTGCCAGGATCGCACCGTCAAGGCCAATACGCGCTGACTGATTCGGTTGGTCAGCGCCGCCCCGATTGCCGCTCCAACTTCATCTTGCTGTGAAATCCGAAACGTAAACGGCGCGTATCGGAGCAGCTTTTGATCGTGCGATTCAAGCCGAGGCGCCGGGCCGAACAACTGGCCTTTCTCGACCCAGCCTCGCTGATCGCCACGCAGCCAGGTTCCGTAGGTTGTCATGGTCAACATCACACCCGCGACTCTGGGCTGCGTGGCCGTCATGGTTCAATCCCCCAAGTCAGTCGCCAATCGCTTATCCCCGTCCATGATCGCGCACTTTAGCCCCCCGTCAATGACGGGGGGTCGGAACGGCCGGCGCGTGCGGCAATCACCGCGCGAGCGCGGTAATGGTCATATTTCCTGCGCCGCTGACCCCCGGTCAGTGACCGGGGGCTAAGGGTGGCTTACGCCGCCGCGAATTATTTGTCCGCGCCAGTGTTCGCGCTCTTTAGCCCCCCGTCAATGACGGGGGGTCGGAACGGCCGGCGCGTGTGGCCATTTTGGTGGCGTAATCAAACCGTGGTCACCGCCTCCACGGCGCCGGTCACTGCCGTTTCGCGAACTCGCCAATGGCGAACCCGTTCCGCCATGCTGACCCCCGGTCGCTGACCGGGGGCTAAGGGGATCGCGTCGCCGCCGGTAATCGGCCCGGCAGCGTTTGCGATTGGCTCGATTTCTACACGCCGTACCATGCGGGTTGACGCCCCGCCGGTCGGCGCTAGACTAGGAGGTTTCCCGCCCCTCGTTCTTGTCGTTGCCGTCGGCGCGACCGATTTGCCCATGACCGCCTCCCCGTCCGAGTCGCGGGTCCACTCGCCGGACGACGCCCTGCCGCCCGTCGAGCCCCCCAGCGCCGGCTTCATCGTGCAGTTGTTCCTCGTCCCCGGCGTGATCGTCGGACTGATCTTGCTGGTGTGGCTGCTGTTCAGTCGGATTGCTCAAACCGGCCACGACCCCAGCGACTACCTGCGGGCGCTCCAGCGCAACACGCCGGCCCGCTGGCAAGCCGCGGCCAACGTGGCCGACGCGCTGCGGACCAAGGACAAGAATCAGGCCCTAAAGGCAAACGTCACGTTCGCCGCTGAACTGGCGAAGATTCTTGATGCCGAACTGGCCAGCGACCGCCGCGCCGCGACCGACATTCAGTTTCAAGGATTTCTGTGCAAGGCGCTGGGAGAGTTCAATGCCGCCACCGGCCTGCCCGCGTTACTGAAGGCCGCCGCCTTACCGGCCGAAGAATCGACGTTGCAACTTCGCCGCGCCGCGCTCGAGGCGATTGCCTTGTTGGCCAGCAACACCGAAAGCCAGGGCCCCCTCGACGATTCGCAGTTGATGCCCACGCTGGCCGCTACGGCTAAGGACGACCAGCCGCAGATTCGCGGCGCTACGGCATTCACCCTAGGCGTCATAGGCACGCCCGAGGCCCGCGAGCGAATCGCCGGGATGTTGGCCGACGCCTACCCGGACGTCCGATTCAACGCCGCCACCGGCCTGGCGCGGCATGGCGACCCGCAGGCCGTGGAAGTGCTTTTGGAAATGCTCGATGGCGAAAGTGACGCGGGGTTGAAGGTGGAACAGGCCGAGTCGGCCCGCGAATACAAACGGTTTATGATCGTGCTCAACGGTCTGGAGGCCGCCAGGCAGTTTCACGCCAAGAACCCCACGGCCGATGTCTCGTCGCTGCGCCAAGCCATCGACCGCCTGCTGCAGGGCCAACTCGACCAAAAGCTGAAAATCAAGGCCGAGGAGGTCGGGCGCTTGCTGGCCGGCGAAACGGCGGCCGCCGCGGCCTCGAAATAGCCAATATCTGACGACCGTCGCTATGGCCCCATCGCCCTCGAGGAAGTTGTGTACACCTGCCAAGGATGCCACAAGTTCAGCCTCGCTGGCGCCGCTCCCTAACCCTCTCCCAAAGGAAGAGGGAAAATGGACCACAGCGGCGCGTTTTTCGGGGTTGTCTACCGCCTTTTCACTTCGATCTGATTTACAATATCGGAAAAGCCTTCGTCCCCACACTTGAGAACCGGTTCCTCGCCACGACCGCCATGCAACCCACCCAAGACCTCAACGTTCGTAATCTCGTCCCGCTCGTGTCGCCACAGCAGCTTAAGGTTGAGTTGCCGATGAGCGAGGCCGCCAATCGCACGGTGGTACAGGCCCGCGACGACCTCAAACGCATTCTGGCCGGCGAGGACCAGCGCCTGGTGGCCATTATCGGCCCTTGCTCGATCCACGACCCGCGGGCTGCATTGGAATACGCCCGTCGGCTGCAAGCCCTGGCCCAAGAGGTCCGGGACCGATTGTTGCTCGTCATGCGGGTCTATTTCGAGAAGCCGCGGACGACGCTGGGTTGGAAAGGACTGTTGAACGACCCGCATCTGGACGATTCGTTCGACATCCACTCCGGGCTGCGCATCGGTCGCCGGCTGATGCTCGACGTGGCGGAATTAGGACTGCCGGCGGCCACCGAGTTCCTTGACCCGGTGACGCCGCAGTATCTAGCCGACTTGGTCACGCTGGCGTCGATCGGCGCCCGGACCACCGAATCGCCGATTCACCGTCAAATGGCCAGTGGGTTGTCGATGCCGGTGGGTTACAAGAACGGCACGGACGGCAACTTGCAGGTGGCGATCGACGCCATGGTGGCGGCTAAGAGCCCGCATAGCTTCGTGGGCATCGACGGCGAGGGGCGAACCTCCATCGTCAACACCAAGGGCAATCCCTGGGGACACGTGATCCTGCGGGGCGGCCGGTCGGGTCCCAACTATTCCGCAGCCGACTTGAGCGATGCGGCCCAGAGGCTCAAGCAGGCCGGCCTGGCCTGGCGGCTGACGGTTGATTGCAGCCACGCCAACAGCAACAAGGACTACCGCATCCAATCGAAGGTGTGGCGGGAGGTTATCGACCAGCGGCTGGCGGGCGCCGAGGAGGTGGTTGGCCTGATGCTGGAAAGCAACCTGGAGCCCGGCCAACAGAAGCTGGCCGGCGACCTGAAATCGCTGAAATACGGCATTTCAATCACCGACGCCTGCATCGGCTGGGACGAGACGGCCGAACTGGTTCGGGAGGCCCATCAGCGATTGAGTGGTGCGGCAGGGCGGTCGGGCGCCGTGGCCACGGCGGTTTAGCCGGTTATTGGACTGGACCAAGGGACTTCGTGCAGGCAACGCTAGCATTCGAGTCCCGCCGATTTTACCGAATTTTCTCGGTAATTTTGCCGAAACCTGGGGAAGAAAACCTTTTCCTAATTCCGCCAGAATGCTACGCTTCAGTGTGGCATTCGGCGAAATGGCCGAAAAAACTGGGGTTCTCGCACTCGAGGGCGAACGGAAGTCCCTCGGACGAGGAAGGCAGATGTATCAGCGCGGCTGCCCCGTTATTTTTCGCATCAACAAGCGCACGCCCAAACCCGGTCCGCGCGCTCGCGACGTGACGCCCGAGGAACACGGCGAAAACTATCGTTACGTCGTGGAGAAATTTTGGTCCGTGGCCGAGATTTTGGCCGACGGCAAACTGTTGTGCGTCACCCGCCGCGGCAAGGAGCACCTCGTGGAAGCGACCGATCCGCGGCTGCGCCAGGCGTCTTGGTGGGAACGCTGGCTGTATCGTGAGCGGTTTCCCCGCGTCGGCGGCTGAGATCCGGCTGCTGGCATCCAATGGCGATCGGTCGCTTGCGTTTTGCTCCTTGCCACTGACAAAGGTCGCGCTATGTCCGACCGCCCGCCGCCGCTGGTCATGGTTCATGGTTTGCTGGGGTTTGGACGGATCGGCGGGCCCCGGGTAGGCATGGACTATTTTCGCGGCATCCCGGACGCGCTCCGCGCTGCCGGGCATCAAGTTCCGCCGCCACCGTCGCTGCCTCCGATCGGCGCCATCGCCCAGCGAGCCGCGGCGCTGCGTGACTATCTCGACGGCGAACCGGCCACGCGGAATCGCCGCGTCCACCTGATCGCGCACAGCATGGGCGGGCTCGATTCGCGTTACATGATCTCACGGCTGAACATGGCCGACCGCGTGATCTCACTCACCACGCTAGGCACGCCCCACCGCGGCACGCCGCTGGCCGACGTAGGAACCGCCCGGTTCAGGGCTGCGATCCGGCTCTTGGAAAGGTTCAAGATTCCTGCCGGCTCGTTCGACGATCTGACGGTCACGCGTTGCCACCGCTTTAACGAAGAGACACGCGACGCACCCGGCGTGCGCTACTTTTCCATCGCGGGGAAGTTCCGCATCAAATTGTTTCCTCCCAGTTTGCTGTCGGCCACGTACTACCTGATGTACGATTCGCAGCGACCCAATGAGACCGACAATGACGGCATGGTGCCGGTCGAATCGGCCCGCTGGGGCGAGCGGTTTACCCTCTGGCCGGGCCTGAACCACGTCCATCTGATCAACTGGGGCTGTCTCGCCTTACCGCAGTTGCCGGCGCCGGAGGACATGGTGCAGAAATACCTGGAGTTGGCCAGGCTGCTTCCGGCGGAGTAATGGGCGGGGACCGCGGCAGCCAAGAATTCGCCGGTCTGTAGCGCACAGCCGTCCCGACGAAATGTGCTCGCCCTTTTTGCCTTGGCGGCTCGTTTTCCCGGGGTCAGTTCACGCCCCGCCCGGCCGCCGATATGTCTGCAAGTAGTCGTCCAGGTCGACGCGCAGGGCGTTGTTGAACGCGTTCGTGGCGATCATGATCCCGCCGAAGGCCGTCAACAGCACGATTTGGTTGGGCGAGAGAAACTCGGCCAATCGGGCGAACAACGGGTCGGACACCGCGTTGGAGTCACGGACCAGTTGCCGACCGTAATCGACCAAGGCCTGTTCGCGCTCATTCAACGATAGTGCATCGGGATTCTCGCCCGCGTCGATCAACAGCCGGCGAAAGAAAGTGCTGCATATCAGGCAATCGGACTGCGTGCTGATGGCATGAACGAACAGCGTCGTCTCCCGTTCGCTTAGAAACGCCCCCACTGCATCGCGGAGTGGGTACCATGTCATCAGGGCGTCCAGCGCCGCCGGCTCACGGGCGAGCGTTTGCTTCATATTCGTCATGCGGCCGTGGGCCGAGACAATGTGGTCGTATGCCGCCCGTTGCTCGGGACGGGCCTGCTGATAATCGAGCGGCGGGATGCGAGGCATGATGATTGCCGTGGGCAAGGTCAGTGCGTTTGGTTGGTTCACCGAGTATAACGAACTTGAAATTCTCAGGAACCGCATTCGCCCGCGAGGCCGCGTCATGTCCACGTCCGACCAACCAGCCGCAGAGCCACCCGTCCTGACCGCGGTGCACGACGTTCCCGGCGGCGGGATTCTCCAAATCACCATCAATCGCCCCGAGGTCCACAACGCGGTCAACGGCGCGACCGCCCAGTTGTTGCTCGAAGCATGGCGCCTGTTTCGAGACGATCCCCAATTGGTCGTCGCCGTTCTACACGGCGCCGGCGACAAGTCGTTCTGCGCCGGGGCTGACCTGGCGGCGCTGGGCGAGTTGGCGCACCTGGACCCCCGCGATCCCCGGGTTGCCCAAAAAGTGGACGAACTGGCCCGGCACGGCACAGGACCGATGGGGGGCACGCGGATTGTCCAGGACAAGCCAGTCATCCCCGTCTCGCAGGGCTACA
>CAYWTU010000237.1:0-6586 GCA_964461275.1 uncultured Pirellulales bacterium
GGCTGGAGCCCCGGCGCGCGGGCGACTTCCTCAAAATAGATCGTCTCCAGGTCTTTGCTCGTGCGGTTCTCGAACAGATAGTCGTAGCCAGCCACGACGCCGACGCTAATCACGTCGTCGTGCAACGGGATGTACCAGAACCAGCCGTTCTTGCCTTCGGTCTGAATGACCATGGTAGCGCCTTCGTCGCGCCCGGCGTCGCGATAGGCCCCCTTCCAATAGGTCCACAGGGCCGCCTTCTTGAGCACGGGGTCCCACTCGCGCAGTCCCAGGCGATCCATCAGCAACGTGCTCTGACCGCTCGAGTCGACGACCACTTGGGCCCGGACTTCCTGAATCGGTTCGCCGTCGCGCTGTACGCGAACGCCGACGGCCCGCTGGCCCTCGAACAGCACCTCGAGCACCCGGGCGCCTTCATGAACCGCCACGCCGTGCTCGCGGGCGTTGTGGAGCATGATTTCGTCGAACTGGCTGCGGCGCACCTGCCAGGTTTGCGATGACTCGTGCGGGCGATGATCGACAAAGTAGAACGGTTCGGACAGGCGGCCGCGTTGATCGATGAACTGTACCGAGTATTTCTTGACGAAACGGCTGTCGCGCAGCTTGGGGAGCATGCCCAGCCGCTCGAGCACCCAAAACGTTTGCGGAATCAGCGATTCACCGATGTGAAACCGCGGGAAGCGCTCGCGTTCGAAGAGCTGGACGCGATGCCCCCGATCGGCCAGCAGCGTCGAGACGGTCGAGCCGGCGGGTCCGCCGCCAACTACGATCACGTCGGCGGTCTTCGAGTCGTACGAAGCCTGTGTGGTCGGCATGACGGACGGTCCTAGGAGGGTTCCTTGGGAAACGAAAGAACGACCCGCCTATTTTAGTCGCCCCGTCCAGTTCCGTCGTCCCATATTAGAGGCTGTGTTGCGGCAACACGAGAAAAACAAGCGGCCCGATAGGTTTTTCTCGCTACGCTTTCCGGGCCAACAGCGCTTGGCAGACTCGCGGGGGCGACATGGGCAGCTCCGTCAGTCGCAGGCCCACCGCGGCGTGAATCGCGTTGGCGATGGTGGCCGGCGGGGGCACGATGGGCGTTTCGCCCACACCCCGCACGCCGTAGGGGTGTGTCGGGTTGGGCACCTCGACGATCACCGTTTCGATCATCGGCACGTCGAGCGTGGTGGGAATTCGATAATCGAGATAGCTGGCGTTGGTCATGCGGGCCTGGTCGTCGAACTGGTACTCTTCGTTCAGCGCCCAACCGATGCCCTGGGCACTGCCCCCTTGCATCTGCCCTTCTACATAGCTGGGATGCACGGCGCAGCCGGCGTCTTGCACCGCCGTGTAACGGAGCACGGTGACTTTGCCGGTCTCAGGGTCGACTTCGACATCCGCCATGTGGACGCCAAATCCGTTGGTGGCGCCCTGCGGATCAACCGTAGCCCGGCCCACCACCGCCCCCAATTGCGACAGCTTGCCTGCCAAATCCTTGAACGAAATGCGGTGATTGCCGCTGGCGAAGTTGCCGTCGTCATAAGCGACGCTTTCCACCGGCACTTCCCACAGCGCAGCCGCCCGTTGACACATCTGCTGCCGCAGGTCCAAGCCCACATGATACGCGGCCAAGCCTGTGGCGAACGTCACGCGGCTGCCCCCCGTCACGTCGGTGTAGCCCACGGTGTTGGTGTCGACCACCTGCGGCAAGACCTCCTCGGCACGAATGCCCAGCGTCTCCGCCAGTTGCATGGCCAGGCTGGTCCGCGAACCGCCAATGTCGGTCGAACCCTCGATGAGCGTCACCGTGCCGTCGGCATTGATGTTGGCCGCTGCCGCCGATTTGAGCCCAATGTTGAACCAAAAGCCCGCCGCGATGCCGCGGCCGCGGTTGGGGCCGGTGAGCTTCGACTTCCAATGGGGGCTGTTGCGGGCGGCTTCGAGAGTTTCCACAAAGCCGATCCGGGGATAGACCGGGCCATCGACGCGGCGCGTGCCCTCCTGGGCGGCGTTCTTCAAGCGGAATTCGATCTTGTCGATGCCCAGCGTTTCGGCCAGTTCATCGATCACCTGTTCACAGGCAAACGCCGCCTGCGTGGCGCCCGGTGCGCGATAGGCCGCCGTCTTGGGCTTGTTCATGCACACGTCGTATCCGTCCACCCGGGCGTGTGGCAGGTCGTAGCAACTGAACACGCACATGCAGCCCGGCCCGATCATGCCGCCGGGAAACGCGCCGGCGTCGTAAGCCAACCAGGCCTCGCCCGCGGTCAGGCGTCCGTCTTTGGTCGCGCCCAATTTGACCCGCACGAACGACCCTGGCGTCGGGCCCGTCCCTTCGAACACTTCGTCGCGGTTCATCGACAACTTGACCGGCTTGCCCGCCTTGCGGCTCAGCAGCGCCGCAACCGGTTCCAAGTACACCGGAATCTTGCCGCCAAACCCGCCGCCGATTTCGGTTGGGACGACGGTCACCTGCGATACGGGCGCCTGCAACAACTCGGCCACCTGCTGCCGGCAACTGAACGAGCCTTGCGTGCTGGTCCAGATTTTTAGTTGGCCGTCGGCGTTCCAGTGCGCCGTGGCGGCGTGCGGCTCAATGTAGCCTTGGTGGACGGTGGCCGAGCGAAATTCGCGTTCGACCACCACGTCGGCCTGCTCGAACCCCAGCTTGACGTCCCCATGCTCGAACAAAATGTGCTCGGCGATGTTCGTTGGCCGCTCACTTAGCTCGCCCATGGCATTGGTGCGGAGGCGCTCGTGCAAGATGGGCGCGTCGTCGCGCATCGCGTCTAGCACCCAAGTCACGGCGGGCAGCGGTTCGTATTCGACCTTAATCAGCCGCATCGCCTCATCGGCCAGGTGCGCGCTTCGCGCCGCCACGGCCGCCACGGCGTGCCCTTTGTACAGCACCTTGCCGCAGGCCAAGCAATTGGCGCCCAGGTCCGACAGGTTGACGGCCCCTTCGCCGAGTTCGGCCACTTTGTCCCGCAGGTCTGGATAATCGCTCGACGTCACCACGGCCATCACTCCCGGCACTTTCTCCGCCGCCGAAGTGTCGATCGATTTGATCCTCGCGTGAGCGTGTGGGCTGCGTAGGATTTTTCCATGCAACATGCCGGGCAAGAACACGTCGTTGCCGTAAACGGCACGGCCCGTGACCTTATCGACGCCGTCGTGGCGCACGGGGCGCGTGCCCAACACCTTGTATTTGGGAGCGGACGATTTTTTGTCGGATTTCATGGGATCAATGCGAGCGTTGCTGGAGAAGTGGCAGGGACCATCAACGCCCGGCAAGCGGGTTACTGCCGCGCGTCAAACAACGCGGATTGTAGGGGATGTAACAGCCATGAGACAACTGTCGCCACGCGTTAGAGACGGCACGATCTGGCCGCCGCGCCGCCAATCGACCGACCCATCACGGGAACTCTCTCAGGCTAATTGACCGCCGTTCTAGACCGACATAGGATCGAGTGAAACCGCTCTCGTTATCCGGAAAATCCATGTTTCACCACGATCCCCCGTCGCTGCATATTTGTCGTAGTTGGGCCGCGCTGTCGCCGCTGGCGAGAATGTTGGCGTTGACGGCGTTGCTGGGCCAGCCGTCGCGCGCCGCGGACAACGTTGCCGGCCCTTGGCGGCTCAATACTCAAGGGGGCGCAAGCGCCCAGTTGGCCGCCGACAGCGCGCCCGAGGCGCTGCGGGTAAGCATGGGCGCCAACCCCGGCAGCAAACCTTGGGACGTGCAACTGACGTTGCCCGGCGTGCGGATCACCAAGGATGCCCGCCATCGCATCGAGTTCCGCGCCAAGGCCGCAAGTCCGCGGCAGGTGAGGTGCAGCGTGGGAATGAACCACCAGCCGTGGACCAGCTTAGGACTGTACCGCGAGTTGAAGGTGGGGACGGAGTGGGAAGTGTTCATGATCGACTTCGCGGCGACAGCCGATGACGAAAACGGCCGCCTGTACTTTGATCTCGGCGGCGACGCGGCCGATGTGGAGATTCAACGGGCCAGCATCAGCCTGATGGGCCGGAACGGCGCTCCTCAGGCACGATTACCAGGCGATGGGGGTTCGACGATTGGATCGCTGGCTTCCGCGGCGCCGGCCCCCTTGCCTAAGGTGGGAAACGTAGCGGCGCCGACGCCAATCGCCGATTGGACGGCACCGATGCCCCAGTGGAGTGTTTTTGCATTCCAAGGATGTGCCGCCGAGCTCAAACCGCTCGACGGCGTGGCCGGAGTCCGCGTGCAGAATCTGAAGTCGATTAGCAACACCCCTTGGCACATCCGGCTGCAGCAGCCCCCCACGGCCTGGCAGGCTTCGCAACGCTATACCTTGAAGTTCAAAGCCCGGGCCGACCAGCCTCGTAAGCTGGCGGTGGAATTGCAGCAGGCGCACGAACCGTATCGCAATGCTGGGTTTTTCATGCCGCTTGAGGTCCTGAGCGAGTGGCGGCAGTACCAATGGGAGTTCACCGTGCCGACCGACGAAGAGAAGGCCACGCTGCACTTCAATTTGGGCGACAACACAACGCCCTTGGAACTGGCCGACTTTTCTCTCAGTTTCTCCGCGACGGCCGCCCCGCCGACGGCCGCGGCCGAAGCGCCCGCCGCAAACGCCGCAAACGATACCCCGCCTGCCTCGGTGCAGACCGCCGCTGCGCTCGTAAAGACGGCGGAGCCAGCGACGCTGATCCCCGTCGAACAGCCGCCCGACCGTGCCAATGCACCGGCGGCCGCTTCGCAACCCGTTCACCCACCGGCGAAGTCCGACGGTGAGGCGACGCTGCGCAGCGGCTGGCTGTTTGCCGTGGCCGCGGGAAGCGTGGCCGAGTTGGCGCCGGTTCACACCGTGCCGGGAGGCTACCGCGTGGTGGTGTTGCACCTGGAGGGTTCGGAAGACTGGCGCGTGCAATTGCGGCACGCCTTGGGAGCGGTGCAAGCGGGCCAATCGGTCGAGTTGTCGCTGCGCGTTCGGGCGGACGGCCCGCGGCCGATGAGCCTGGGCTTGGTGTCGGGCGACGCCTGGCCGAAGGTGCTGGGCTTGGCCGAGGAGATTTATTTATCGCCCCAGTGGCAGACGATCGAGCGGCAATTCACGGTCACCGAACCACACGCATCCGCAGCCTGGGAATTGAACTTCGGCCATTCAGAAGTTTCGGCGACGGTTGCCGACTTGCGGCTTTCGATCGACGGGCAATCCAGAGTAGGGAAATAAGGACGGAGAACCTCGCTAATTCAACAGCGGAGATTCTCCTATCACATATGCGCTGACAGATGCTAGCGCTCGCCCTTGAGGTACGCCAATAGGTCGGCCATCTCCTGGCGCAAGATGAGCTGGTCGAAGTCGTGGGGCATCAGCGACAGCGGGCTGGCCTCCAGCCGTTCTATGTCGGCCCGCCGAATGATCTCGTCTTTACCTTGCGGCTGGCGGAGCGTGACGCTGCCGGACGTCTCGGCAGTCAACAGACCGGTGAGCGTGCGGCCATCGCGCAGCTCGGCCACATAAGCGGCAAAGCCGGGCGTGATCTCGCGTTCGGGGATCAGAATATGCAGGAGAATGGCGGGCTTCGGTTGATTGCGGATACCAAACAGGTCGGGCCCCACCGAGGCCCCTTCGCGATCCAGCCGATGGCACTGCGTACACAGGCGGCGGAACACCGCGTGGCCATTCGCCGGCGACGACGACAGGCCTACGACATCTTTCCAGTCATCGTACACCTGCTGGCGCTCTGGGCCTCCCACGGCGGCGAACAGCTTGGCGGCCCGCTGGGCAATCTCTGGGTCGCTGTGTTTGGAGAGCTGTTGCCGGCGCAGCGGATCGATGACCCCCGCGGGCACGGTTCCACGCTCGATCGCCTCGAGCACGGCGGGCACGTACAACGGGTCGGCCAGCAGGGCCTGCAATGCCCGCTGGCGGACGGCGGTTGTCATGGAACCGAATCGCTCGGCCGACAACAGCGTCTCGGCGACGCGGACGTCGTGGAGCATGGCCAGGGCGTCGATCGCCGCCGTTTGCAGCTCCGTCGGCTGAGCGGGGTTGAGCACATCCAAGAGGGTGTCGCTCGCCACCCCATAACTATCGTGCGAAAGGTACGCGACCGCGAGCCGGCGCTGGTGCATCGGCGCTTCATTGGACATTGGTAGGCGCAGTGCATTAGCCATTAAGTCGCTGAGCGCCCGATTCAATGGATCGTCGGCCGTGGTCGATCGTCGAAAACGATCGGCGACAAGATCACGCGCACCGCGCCGGCGCAGTCCATCCCAAACACCCGATAGGAAGGCCATTTGTCCGTCGGCCGTCAGACGAGGATGACTTGTGCAGACCGACACGGCCAGTTCCGGCCAAATCCGCGGATCCACCTGGGCGCCGAACATTCCCCCCAGTTCGTAACACAATTCGGCGAGGCCCGCTGCACTTGTGGCGGCGCCATGGACACGTTTGGACGCGTGCAATTCTTGCAACAATGCTTCCAAGAAACGTCGCTCCCGTCCGGTCAGTGAGCTCAATACGGCAGCCCGCGTCCAGCGATCGTCTGACGAGCGGACGGCAATCTTGCCCAGCGCTTGCGGTGCGTGAACGGCGCCGAGTTGTTCGGCGCGATG
>CAYWTU010000238.1:0-6570 GCA_964461275.1 uncultured Pirellulales bacterium
TCGGCCGTGGGAACGTCGGCCGCACGGAGCAAGTTCTTACAAAAGACCTTGCTCCCTTCCAACTCGGCCGCGGCCTGCGAGGGCCCGAAGACGCGCAGCTTGGCTTCGGCAAAGGCGTCGACCACGCCCATGGTCAGCGGCAACTCGGGCCCGACTACCGTTAATTCCACGTTGTTTTGTTGGGCGAACTTGATCAGGCGGGGGAAGTCGATGGGCGAAATGTCGACGTTCTCGGCGTCCATCGCCGTGCCGGCGTTGCCTGGCGCGACAAACACGCGGTCGGCTTGCGGGCTCTGTTTGAGCTTCCAAGCCAAGGCATGTTCGCGGCCGCCGTTGCCGATCACCAAAATATTCATGCCGGGCCTCGGGGCGATGGTAAGACTGCGGAGGCGAAGGCCCGTATTGTAGAGCGCTGGGCCGCGTAGGTCAGGTGGCGGTTTGCTGGCGGAAATCAGTTGCCGCCGCAGGGCTGGCGATGCCCGGCGACGTCATTCATGAAGACCCGGGGCTTGGCGAGCAGCCAGATCATGCTCAACACCGCACCGATCGCGGCAACTATCCTAGCGATTCAACTTTCGTACGCAACGTGCCATGGCGCGGTCGGACGACCGCCGTTTTTGGGTCGCTGACTTCCGTTGATTCCAGCGAACCAAGACGGTCGCTGTTTGGCCTCTAAAAGCCTTCGGCCGAACCGCCCAACACGGTCATGAAGATCAGCTTGAGGTCCAATAGCAGCGAACGTTGGGCGACGTAACGCTTGGCCAACCGGATTTTGTCGGGCAGAATCTCGCGAACGTAGACGCCTTCGGTGTCGGCGTGCTGACCCAGAATCGCCGCCTCGTCGCGATACTTGACCGAGGCCATGTCCGTAATGCCGGGCCGAAGCGAGAGAATTTCTTCGTAATCGGCGTGAAACATCTCGACGTACCGCGGCACTTCGGGACGCGGTCCCACCAGGCTCATGTCCCCCACCAGCACGTTGATGAGTTGCGGCAACTCGTCGAGCTTCGTCCGCCGCAGCACGCGCCCAACTTTGGTGATGCGCGGGTCGCAATCGCCGGCGGTGATTTGGCCGCCGAGCTTGGGCGCGTCGGCCACCATCGTGCGGAACTTATAGATCTTGAAGCGGCGAAATCTCCGCCCCACGCGCTCCTGACGAAAAAACACCGGTCCCTGAGACGTCAGCTTGACCAACAGCGCCGCCAACAGCAGCAGCGGACTGAGCAGCAACAAACCTACGCTCGAAGCGGCGACGTCCAGCGCGCGCTTGATCATCGCCGATACTCCGCCGCAATCCGCCGCACCGCGCCCGCCACGTAATCCACGTCCGCCTCGGTCATGCGAGGATAAACCGGCAGCGTAATGATCTCGTTGAACAACCCGGCCGCCACGGGAAAGTCTTCCGGTTTGTAGCCATAGGCGTCGCGATACCAAGGGTGCATATGCAGCGGTAGGTAATGCACGCTGACGCCGACTTGGGCCGCGGTTAGTTCTTGAATGAAGCGGTTGCGGTCGATCTTGAGCCGCTCGGTCTGAAGCCGAATGACGTACAGATGCCAGGCGTGCTGGACGTGCGGCGCCGCCAGCGGCGTGACGATTTCCGGCACGTCGGCCAAGGCCGCGTTATAGCGCATTGCCACGGCCTGCCGCCGCCGCCAGAAGTCGTCGCTGCGCTTGAGTTGTTCCAGCCCCAAGGCCGAGGCGACGTCGGTCAGGTTGTATTTGTAGCCGGGGTAGACCACCTCGTAGTACCAACTGCCTTCCGAGGTGAACCGCTTCCAGGCGTCCTTGCTCATGCCGTGCAAGCTGCGAATTTGCATCCGCTCGGCCAACTCTTCGTCCGCCGTGGTGATCATGCCCCCTTCGGCCGTCGTGATCGTTTTGTTGGCGTAGAACGAAAAGCAGGTCACGTCGCCGATGCCGCCGACTTTGCGGCCGCGATAGGCGGCGGGCAGGGCGTGGGCGGCGTCTTCGATCACCGTCAGCTTGTGCCGGCGGGCGATGTCCAAAATGCGGTCCATCTCGCACGGCTGACCGCCGTAGTGGACGGGAATAATCGCCTTGGTGCGGGAGGTGATCCGTGATTCCAATTGCTCGACGTCCAGGTTGAAGTCTTCCGCGCGGCAATCGACCAGCACCGGCTTGCCGCCCAAGTGAACCACCACCTCGGCCGTGGCCGTGAACGTCATGGTGGGAACGATCACCTCGTCGCCGCGGCCGACGCCGATGGCGTCCAGCGCCAGGTGCAGGGCCGCCGTGGCCGAGTTGACGGCAATTGCCCGCGGAGCGCCAACGTACTCGGCAAACTGCCGTTCGAATTCCTTGGTCTTGGGCCCCGTGGTGATCCAGCCGGAGCGCAGCGATTCGACGACCGAATCGATCTCGGCCTGGCCAATGTCGGGAACGAAAAAGGGAACGCGGTGGGACATGGCCGAGGGGGCGGGCAAAGGGAGTCGCGGCCCAGCGAGCCGCTGAACCATTATTCTAGACCCGCGCTCCCGATCTTCCCAGGCGCGCGAAGCGCCACTTGAGGGTTGCAGCCCGCCGAGCTAGTTTGAAGATTCGGGTTGTGAAGATTGTTAGGGCGGCTTGGCCTACGCTTCGATGCCTCCCGTCGGGACGGCGCGGTTGGCCACCCTGAATGGTCCATGGTAATCTGCCCGTTTGGAGCCCCTTTCCATGCATTACCGATTCCCGCCCGACGTCCAGGAGTTGGTTCAAGAGCAGATGGCCAGCCATGGTTACGCATCTGAAGACCAACTGCTGCGCGACGCCCTGCGTGCCTTTTCCGAGTTGCGATCTCGGCAGGAGCAACTCGTCCGCGACGTCCGGGTTGGGCTGGATCAGGCCGACGCCGGCTTGGCGAAGCCGCTCGACGTCGACGATCTCCTACGACAGTGGACGGAGCGATTGTCTAGTTCGGCAATCACTGAGTGATGGCTGCCGTCGCTTGGACGCCGATTGCAATTGAAGATATAGAAGGCATCTTCTTCTATTTGGCGCGCGACCGGCAAAGCCCCGCCGTGGCGGCACAGGTCGTTCGCGAGATCGGGACTTGGTCGGGATCGACATTCACGAGATTCCCTCGTGCCTTGCCGGTTCAATGGCCGCAGCGACCATCGGTGCGCTAGCACTATTTGCCTGGCTGCTCTTGGCCCGCAGGCTCGGATTCCGGTTTATGCAGAGTGGCTCACCTAGCGGCATCGGCGTGGTCTAGCCGTTCGATGGCTTGGTCACCAGCTTCTTCAATCGCACCGCCGGCAGGCGTTTGAGGCGTTGATTCTGCGGGTCGACTTCAATCCCCACCGATTCCAGCGCCGTTACGCCCAAGTGTGGCTCGGCGTCGTCCTTGCCGAGGATCACGGTCGTTCCCACCACCTCGCCCATGAACTCCACTTGCGCCACGCCGATGTCGAGCGCCAATTCCGTTCCATCGGCCAGTTCGTAGGTCCGCTTGCCCACCGGTTCGATGCCGATCTCACGGAGCTTGTCGCCCGGCACGTAACAATCGATTGCGCCGGTATCGACCAAGAACAGGCCTTCCCAACGCCGGGTCGGGTCGCCGGGGTTAGCAATGGCGACGGGAAGGTTCATCACCAATACAGTCCCTCGTACCCCGGCACGTCGTGCAGCTCGGGGATATTTACCAGGTCGATCACGCGCTGGCCGGCGCGCCAGCGCACCTGCTGCCAGACGTCCGGCTTAAGACGATGGCTGATGACCACCACATCGGCCGCGTCGACCGTCCGCTGCAGATCTTGCGTGAGCAAGTCGGCCAGGTGCGGTATGGCCTCGAAAGCGAACGAGCGGTTACGGCCGACCATGGTCCCCAGCGACAGGCAGCCGTCGTAAATCACCACGGGATGCCCCTTGCCGCAAAGTTGCTCGACGACGGTGACCATCGGCGATTCGCGGACATCGTCGGTCCCTTCTTTGAACGCCAGGCCCACCAGCCCAACCGTCGGTCGGGACGGGCTGATGACCCGCCGCAAGAGGGCGTCGATTTGCACGCGGTTGGACTCCAGCACTCCGTGCAGCATCGGCAGCGGCCGGGCCACCTCGCGGGCCATGTCCAAGATGGCCCGCAGGTCTTTGGGCAGACACGAACCGCCGAACGCCGCGCCGGGCTTGAGATACTTGGGCGAGATGTTCAGCTTCTGGTCGCGGCAGAAAACTTCCATGACGGCGTGGGCGTCGATGCCCAGCTCGCGCGACAACAGCCCAATTTCGTTGGCGAACGTCACCTTGAGGGCGTGAAAACAGTTGTCGGCGTACTTGATCATGCTGGCCACGTCGATCGGCACGACGTAAGTGGCCGCGTCGATCGTCGGATACAACTGCCGGCACACGGCCTCGGTCTTGGCGTCGCTGACGCCGAACACGATCTTTGGTGGATGATAGAAGTCGTCGACCGCCACGCTTTCCCGTAAGAACTCGGGGTGGCAGGCGTAGCCGATTCCCTGGCCCAAGGCTCGGCCCGAGGTGTGCGTAAGCACGTCTTGCAGCCGCTGGTGAATGGGGGCCAGGCTCGTCGAACGGACGAGGACGGCAAAGAAGCCTTGCTTGGATTGGGACAGGCACGTGCCGATTTCACGGCAGGCGTTTTCCAAATAGCCGGAATCGACGCCGCCCGAGGGGGTCGAAGGGGTGCCCACGCAGACCAAGGCCGCGTCACTGGCCGCGACTGCCTCGGCCGTATTGGTGGTCGCCCGCACACGGCCCGACGCTACGGTGCGTTCTAAGATCTCGGCCAGTCCAGGTTCGACAATGGGCGCCCGACCGGCGTTGATCAAATCGACCTTGGACGGCGCCACGTCGACGCCGATGACCTCGTGGCCTAACTCGGCCAGGCAGCCGCAACTGACCGCACCGACGTATCCCAAGCCAAAAACACTGATCTTCATGCGGGGCCCTAACGGCTAGCGGCGGGGCGGCCTTGCGCCGAGAATGCCATCGGCGCGCTGGACGCAAGCCCGAACTTGCAGTCTAACGCGGGCCGCACTCCGGGTCGATGTTCGGGCGACCGACAAGCCGTCACCTTTTTGGCCGGTGGTAGAAGTTATGACGACCGTGATGGGCGCCGCCGAGGCCCTGCTCAAGCGTTGCCCACGGGCCGCTGATCGTGGACGAAGTTCTCGGTTATCATAAGCACACGGCTGGGGCGCCGACGTCCGCGCCCGACCATCTTCGATCCCCTTCTCCCAGGCTTCCCAACGCGTGAGTAAACTCCGTCCGCTCTTGATCTTTGGCACCCGCCCGGAGGCCATCAAAATGGCCCCGGTGGTGCATCAATGCGCCTTGCATCCCGACGAGATCGAGCCGATCGTCTGCCTCACCGGTCAGCATCGGGAGATGCTGGCCCAGGTGACCGACTATTTCAGCATCCGAGCGGACTTGGACCTGGAGTTGATGCAGCCGAACCAGACGCTGGCCGAGTTGACGGCCCGTTGCATCCAGGGAATCGACGGCGCCTTGACGCGGTTTCAGCCCGACTGCGTGGTGGCCCAAGGCGACACGACCACCGTCATGGCCGCTAGTCTGGTGGCATTTTATCGCCGCACGCCGTTTGTGCATGTAGAGGCCGGCCTGCGGACCGGCAACCTGTACGCCCCCTGGCCCGAGGAGCTGAACCGCCGCATTGCCAGCTTGGTGACCACGCTGCACTGCGCTCCCACCAAGCGCTCGGCCGACAATTTGCTGCGCGAGGGGACCGATCCCGGCAGCGTTCACGTCACGGGCAACACGGTGATCGACGCCCTGCTGTATGCCGTACAGCGGGAGCGGGCCAACAGCGCCCCTTGGGTCCAGAAATACGCCATGCTGGGCGAGCGCCGGATGGTGCTCATAACGGGTCATCGCCGCGAGAATTTTGGAGGCGGGTTTCAAAACATCTGCCAGGCGATCGCCGCGCTTGCGGGGCGCTTGCCGGACGTGGAATTCGTCTATCCGGTGCATCTCAACCCCAATGTCCGCGAGCCGGTGTTTCGCATCCTGGGCGGCGTGAAAAACGTGCATCTGACCGAGCCGGCGCCCTATCCGGAGTTCGTTTGGCTCATGGACCGCTCGGCGGTGCTGTTGACCGATTCGGGCGGCGTGCAGGAAGAAGGCCCCAGTTTGCACAAGCCGATTCTCGTGATGCGGGAGACGACCGAACGGCCCGAGGCGCTCGACGCCGGCGCTGTCCGGCTCGTGGGCACCGATGCCGATAAGATCGTGCAGGAAGTTGAAGCGCTGCTTACCAGCGAGGCGGAGTATCGCTCGCGGGTGATTGCGGTAAATCCGTATGGCGACGGGCAAGCGGCCCGGCGCATCGTCGATCTCATGCTCAAGCAAGGGTGGCAAAAGTGACGTCGGATGCTGTTTCGCTAAGTTCGGCCGCCTCGCGGGCGCAAACCAAAGTCTGTGTGATGGGCCTGGGCTATATTGGCCTGCCCACGGCCAGCATTCTGGCCAACAAGGGCTACCAGGTGTTCGGCGTGGACGTCCGCCCCGACGTCGTGGCCACGATCAACCAGGGCCGCATTCACATCGAAGAGCCGGACCTGGACATCCTGGTGCCACAGGCCCATG
>CAYWTU010000239.1:0-6547 GCA_964461275.1 uncultured Pirellulales bacterium
ACTTTCCGAAATGATGTTCGGGTGCGGAACGCCCGCGTCGTCGCATACCGTCTGGATGTGGTAGACGACGTCGTTGGCGTATTCCTGCAAGGTGTAATTGACGCTCGATTCAAAGTTGGTTTGCGAGCCGTCGTAATCGATGCCCAGGCCGCCTCCAACATCGAGGAATTCCAGCCCGGCGCCCGACTTGGCCAATTCGGTGTACACCCGGGCGGCCTCGTTCAGGGCGCCTTTGACCAGGCGGATGTTGGGAATTTGGCTCCCCAGATGAAAGTGCAGCAGCTTGAAGCAATCTTGCATGCCGCGCTCTTTGAGTTCGTCCAGGGCTTTGATGATTTCCGACACCGTGAGCCCAAACTTCGAGCGGTAGCCACCCGAGCTTTGCCAGCGTCCGCCGCCCTTGGCCGCCAGCTTGACCCGCATGCCGATTAGCGGCCGCACGCCGTACTTCTCGGCGTATTCCAAGATCAGGCCCAGCTCCGTGTACTTCTCGACCACCGGAATGATCTGCCGCCCGACCTTTTGGGCCAGCATGGCCAGCTCCAAAAACTCGGCGTCCTTGAAGCCGTTGCAGATCGTTCGAGGCCAAGGCGGCCACCGCCATCAACTCCGGCTTCGAGCCGGCCTCCAGCCCGAACCGAAATTGCTTGCCGAACTCAAGGATTTCCTCGACCACCTGCCGCTGTTGGTTGACCTTGATCGGGTACACGCAACAATAGCGGCCGTTGTAGTTGTGTTGGGAGATGGCGGTGGCAAAGGCGTCGTGCACGTCTTGCAGACGGTGCTTCAAGATTTCGCGAAAGCGAATCAGAATGGGCAGGCCAATGCCGCGCAATTGCAGCCGATCGACCAGTTGCTTCAGATCGATCGAGCGGGTTGCGTCCTTGGTGGGATGGACCAACACGTGGCCATTCTCCCCCACCGAGACGTAGCCTTTTCCCCAGGCGGCCACGTCATACAACTCGGCGGACTCCACGGCGGTCCAGGGTTGAACCGAGCCGAGGGTCGGGCGAACGCGCGGAGTGGATGTGCTCATCGTGCGAGATTGCGCCTTTCAGAAGGAAAGAGTGTTCGCCCGGCGTCCGCGGCGGTTTTGGCGGATGGCGAGCGGTGGTGGGGACAGGCAAACCGCGCCCGGTGGTCAGGCCGCGCTTCATCGAATACAACCATCTGCGGCGAAGAACAATGCTCTTGCGGCACAACCCTTCAAGTTAACCGTCCTCGGGAAGTTTACGCAAGATGGAACTGACCTGGCGTCCCGACCGCACCGCCAGTTGGCTGCACGCCGTCGCGGCGCTGTGGCGCGGGCGGACCTTGCTTGACCAAGCGCTGGCCGAGGCGCTTGGCGCCGCGTCCCAAGGGCTACGCGAGACGCTTGAGACGCATCGCGTTCCCACGGATGAGTTCTTGCACCACGCTGTGGCCGCCGCCCACGGCGCCAGCCTCCGCGAGCTGGCGCAGACCGCCACGGCCAACTCCGCCGGCCCCGAAAAGGCCAACGCCTGCGCCGCCGAGATCACCACCCACCTAAACCACCTGCAAGGCGTTTTCGAGCGGGCCGTGCCAGGCGTGGCCGAGCAATTGCGGCTCCGCGTCGAACCGCTGCGATTGCAGTGGGAAGCCCGCGGGCCGGGGCTTTTGGCGGCGCTGGGCCGGTCGGTAGGGCCCGACGTGCTGGTGGAACAGGCCAGGGTGGCGCTGGTCCATCCGGTGTTGGGGGGAGGTGGTACGGCGCACCACCGCTACAACACGGTCAGCTTCGAGGCGGTGCTAACCAACCCGCTGGCCGAGCTGCCCGAAGTGGTGCGATTGGGCTGGCTGTTGGGGCAGTTGAACCTCGACCTGCCGGCGTGCCAAGGCGAATTGCCGCGCGATCGGACGTTGGCGTTGGGCTCATTGGCACTGGCCGTGGGGACGCTGGCGGCGGCTGAAGAGGTCGAGTTGGCCCGCGCCGACGCGGCGACCTTGCGGGCCGCGCTAGTCGCCTGGAATCTGGCTGCGGCCGATGGCCGGTCGCTGGACGCGACGGTGTCGACGCTGGTCCAGTGGTGGGATGTCTATCGGCAGCGGCCACCGTCGCTCCGCGTAGCCCTGGCGGCGCTGGACCAGATGCTCGCATAGCCTTCCCGGCGCACGGTTAACGCCATTTCAAACGGCGAGCGGTGGGCGTAGGCCCACTGTTACTATTTCTAGCGCTGCGGCACCAACAGGGGAACAGAGGACTGACGTCCCCCGCTCGCCGTGCACAGGTGTTAGTTTTCCGCGACCGCTTCGTCGTTCAGATGCAGGTACAGACGTCGCAGGCCATGAAACATTTTTTCGTAGGTTCCTTCGTCTCCCGGTTTGGGCGGGGCGAACTCCAGCCCGTATCGGCACAGGTGTCCGACGAACTGCACCAGGCTCGTGCCGGTGAACTTGTAGCTGCCATCGAACAGTCTTGAATCCGACGTCTCCACCAGTCGAAACACCCCCAAGGCCAGCGACTGCACGTACCGCTTTCCCGTGCGGTACACCAAGAAATCTTCCGAGGTGGCCCGCCGGCTGTAGGGAAACGCTTCGTTGAACGCGGCGGTCAATTTATCCACCGAGTCAAACAGCGCCCGCTCGGTGTCGGGGGTCAGCTTTCCCCATTCCTTGAGTTCTTGCAGAGCCTTGTCGCGTGCCGTTTCAAAATTCTCCCGTACTTCGTCGAATTCATTGCCCCGCAAGGCGAGGGGCCAGCGTTCGTCGAGCAATTGCGGATCGTCGGCACGAAACGCCAATTGCTGTCCCCCTTTCTTGCCTCCGTCGGTCAACAGGACGTGCTCGGTGTCGCCGGTCAACAGCGGCGTATCGAACTCGGAATCGACCAGCGGATTGCTCTCGCTGAGAAAATCGTGGGCCAGCGTGCTCCCCGCCACCCGCTCCAACAGGACGTTCAACTCGTCGGTCGGATCGCCTTCCAACACCAGCTCCGGCAATTGTTCGATGCGCCGATCAACCTGCTTCTGCTGCTTGGCCTGCCGATCCAAGTAATCGGGATGGTATTTCTTGTAGAACGCCCGATTGACTTCTTTGCGCTCGAAGTAGGTCTGCACCCAGAGCAGCGAATTGCGAATTTCGTGCTCGGCCGCGGCGGCGTGATGACGGCGAGAGATGGACTGCGAAACCAGAAAATCGCCCAGGCCCGCCACGTACGCCGCCTCGGCCTGCAACTGAGCCGACATTGGAGTGGCGCCGTAGCTGGGAGGCAGGAAGATGGCCTGATGGGGTGGGATGCCGGCGTCTGGCCCTTGGGCCGCGGCACGACCGCTTTCCAGCGCCGCCAGCACAACCAGGGCAACCGCCAACGGGAAACGATTTCTAAGCGTCATGGCTAATTCTCCGTGGGGGCTTCTTCAGGCGGTGTGGTCTCAGACGCTGTGGTTTCAGGCGCTGCCGCCGCTTCCACGCGCGGGACGACCCACAACTTGTCCGCTTCGGGGGGTGCATCCGGTCCCAGCGTCCCGGCGGAAACGAGGGTGCAATAGACGATCTTGGGCAGCACACCGGGAGGCGTTTCAACGACGTACAGCCCGAGCAGCTTGCCCTGCCGATCGCAGACCGCGCCGCCCTTCAAGTTAGGGCTCAACTCGCCCTGCACGTGCAGCAATCGCGGGGCCTCGGAAGTCGGTTGCAAACTCGTCACGGCCAGCACCTTGCCCTCGGCGGTCAGCGTGTTCAACTCATCAAAGCGCGTAATTGGACGACCTGTTTCATGGGAAAATCCCAGGAGGGTCAGGGGGTAGCCCTGTTCGACACGGGCCTGTTCGGCGGCGGTGGCCAAGGGGAGCGTAATGGGCAGCTTCCCCTCGACGGTCAACCGGGCCTGATCGAAGTAGATCTGCTCGGCAGGCTGGCCCTGCGCCTGATCGAATCCCACGTGAACCAAGATCTCCTCAACCGCCAGCCTGGCTCGTGTGACGGGGTCCACGGCCCAGATTTTCCAGCCCGCCAAACGCAACGATTGCAATTCTTGCGCCATGCCGGCGGTTGTGAGGAGGGTCTGCGAATCGACCGCGCACGCCGAGGTGACAAGCGCGGACAGCTTGCCGTCGGGGTGCTCGGCCACAATGGCTCTCAGCGCCTCGCTGGCGTGGGCTTGTGGGCCTTGTGCGCTTTCCTGGGGGGGTATTTTTTCGCCGGGTGGAGTCGCAACGGCCGGCTTGGCCTGGGTTTGACCGGCGGCGGAGTTGCTCGCGACAGCAGGCTCAGCCGGCGAGTCCCCGTCCTTGCCGGCAGAAGTTGCATCGGACGACGACGACGCGCTGGGCGGAACGGCGCCGGCGCCCGCTTGCGCCGTCGATTCCGACTTGGTGGCTAGGTACAACACCGCGCCAACCAGGCATCCAACCGCCACGATCCCCCCAACGGCCGCCGCGACCGGCCACAAGGTGGCCGTCTGGTCCACGTCGCCGGCAACAGCCCGGGTCGCCGCGGGCGCCACGGGGGGCGCCGCCGGATGCGCGCCGGGCAACGTCAGCCGCACCACGTCGATTCGTGGGCCTTCCAAGCCCAGTCGAACTTGATCGCCCGCCGAGAGTGGTCGCGGACCATCGACCGGGGCGCCGTTGAGGTATGTTTTGTTTGTAGAGCCCAGGTCGATGAGCACGTAGGCGCCCCCCTGGGCCTCGATCCGCGCGTGCCGCCAGGAGACCAGATCGTGTTCACCGCCGACGAACGGCAAATCGGCCGCCGGATCGCGGCCGATCTCCAACCGCTCGACCGGAGATTGCCAAGGGGTTGAGGCCCCCTGGAGTGGATGCAGAACCAACTCGATCGACATTTCACAACACCTTGAACAAGAACCGCTGCTCGCCAGCCATAAATTCGCCGCTGTTTTCGATCGGCATTTCCTCCACGCGCACCCAGACGCCGTTGGTCCCGCCCACGTTTTCAATTTGCCAGTGTCCGCGCTTGTCGGAGAATACACGCGCGTGTCGTGGGCTGACGAACGGATCGTCGGCGATCGACAGGTCGCATTGCTGGGCCGACCTGCCCAGGGAGATGTCGTCGGTGGCGACGACGAATTGCTTGCCACTGGCGCCACCGGGAATGAGCTCGGTCAACGTGGGGCGGGGACCGGCCGCCTGGCCCAGGTTGGCTGTCTGCCACATTCGCGTTTGGTCTTGCGACGGCTGCTCGGACCGTTCGGGCAGCGGCAGGTCGAATCGGTAGCGACGGCTTCCCAATAGCAACTCCATGCCCGCGCGCAAGAGCCCGCCGCTGACGCGGAAAAACGTGCCATTGGTGCTCCCCAGGTCGCGAATCACCCAGCGAAAGCCGCCCGGCACGGCTACCCTGACGATTTCTAGATGTTTGCCGGACATGGCGTCGTCGTGAGGAACTACGACATCGCCCTCCACACGCCCCACGACCGTCCGTGGCCGACGCAGGCGAAACCACTCGCCGCGTTCCAGCCCATCGTCCACGGCACAAAGCAGCGCCATCGGCGGGCGATGCACAGGCCGCAGCGGCTTGGCATCCGCCGGTTCAGCGGGAGCGCCCTTTTTCTCCGGGCGCGTCTTGGGCCTCTCGGGCGGCTCCTCGACCGGCGATGCGACGACCAACTCCAAGCGAGTTGCTGGCGGCGGCGAGCGATGTGGGTCGTGAGTCATGACACGGGCCCCCAGCGATGGAGCGTGCGGCAAATTATCGTCATAGCGCTACTGACCTCGCAGGGCGTCGTTCAGTCTTTTCTGGATGGGGGCGCTCCGCCGGTTGCCTTCTTCCTGTTGCGCCGCGCGTCGTTCTTTTTTGGCCTTTTCGAGCGCTTGCTTCCATTGCCGGTACCATTCTGCCGCCTCCTTCTTGAACAGGCGGTCGGCCGCGTCGATGATCTTGTTGTGCCGATCGAGCGTAACGTCGCGCAGTGAGGCGATGCTCAACCACTCCTGCCGATCGATATCCTCCCTGGGAGGCGCGTCTAAATCAACATTCTCCGCCACCTTGTCGGCAAGAACAACGTGCATGGACTTTGTGCGCCCCTTGAACTGCTGCACCAAACAAGGCTTGCCCCCGTCAAAGTAGCACCAGACGCCTGCCGGCCGGCCTTCGCGGTATTCGCCCGCCAGCACTCGCTCGCCGTGGTCGTCAACCTGTAAGAAAGGACCGTGCCGCTTGTCTTCTTTGAACGACATGGCCAACGCCGGACGGTGATCTGAGAGAAACACCGCCCGTCCGTGCATATTCACGCCTCGAAACTCCACAAAACCGGCGTCGTCCAAGCGCAGCACTCCAACGGGTCCTTCGACGCGAGGAATCTCGTTTGTGGCCGCGGAGCGGAGCTGATCGGCGTTGACTTTTTCCCGAAATCCGTCGATGGCCAGCGTCTCGCCGCTGGCCAGACGCAGGCGTCCCGAAGCGAGGATCAAGTCTCTTGGCGAGTCCTGTGCGTCCCGCAGCGACGGTGCGGCTGGACGATCCTCCACACCAACGGGCTGCCCAACGGGATCGCCCTCTTGGGCAGAGTCGGGCGAGGCAATGGCAGCCGGTGCGTCGGGCTTGACTGCTTCTGGTTGGGGGCGCT
>CAYWTU010000240.1:0-6494 GCA_964461275.1 uncultured Pirellulales bacterium
CGGAACGGTTCAGCTACTACGGCATGAAGGCGATCCTCGTCGCGTTCATGACCAAGTACCTGTGCGACGCCAGCGGCCAACTAGCCGTCATGTCTCCCGAGGACGCCAAGGTTTGGTATCACCAGTTTGTCTCCTGGGTGTACTTCTTTCCGCTCGCGGGCGCCGTGCTGTCCGACGTGTGGTGGGGCAAGTACCGCACGATTATCTGGGTCTCGGTGGTCTATTGCCTGGGACACTTGGCGCTCGCTTTGGACGATACCCGCACCGGCTTGGCGATCGGGCTGAGCTTGATTGCGCTGGGGTCGGGCGGCATCAAGCCGTGCGTCTCGGCCAACGTTGGCGACCAATTCGGCGAGCAGAACAAACACTTGCTCGAACGCGTGTTCGGTTGGTTTTATTTCTCAATCAACTTCGGTTCGTTCTTTTCCACGATGCTCACGCCGGTTCTTTTGGATCGCTATGGACCGCAGGTGGCCTTCGCCGTGCCTGGCGTGCTGATGTTCGTGGCCACGGTGGTCTTCTGGCTGGGGCGGCATCGCTACACGCATGTGCCGCCGGCTGGAGCGGGCTTTCTCAAGGAAATCTTTAGTGCCGAAGGGGCCCGCACGTTGGGCCGATTGGCCGTTGTGTTCCTGTTTGTGGCAATGTTCTGGGCATTGTACGACCAGACCAGCTCGGCGTGGGTCTTACAAGCCGAAGGCATGGATCGCCGCCTGCCCGATCACGAATACCTCGCCGCGCAAGCCGGCGAACTATTTGGAGAAGGTTGGCTAGGGTCGAACCTAAAATCGCTGATCCAGTACGAGTGGCTGCCCGCGCAGATTCACTCCGTCAACCCGATATTGATCCTGTTGTACATTCCGTTGTTTTCCTACGTCGTTTATCCGCTGTTGGGGCGGATCATTCGCCTCACGCCGCTGCGGCGCATCGCGCTGGGCTTTTTCGTCGCCGCCTTGTCGTTTGTCGTGGCCGCCTGGATTGAGGCCCAGTTGCAGTCCGAGGGGGGCGCCAAGGTCAATTTTCTTTGGCAAGTGGCGGCCCATATGGTCATGACAGCCGCCGAGGTGATGGTCAGCATCACTTCGCTCGAATTCGCCTACACCCAGGCCCCTCCTAAGCTGAAATCGCTGGTGATGGCCGTCAATTTGTTGGCCGTCTGGTTGGGAAATCAGTTGACCTCGCTGGTCAATTGGTTCATCCAAAATGCCGACGGCAGTAGCAAACTTCCTGGGGCCAGTTACTATTGGTTCTTCGTGGGCCTGATGACCGTGACCGCGGTGGCGTTCATCGGCGTCGTGGCCATGTACCGCGAAGAGCCTCAGCCGACGCGCGCGTGAATTGGCCGCGCAGGTCGCGTCGTGTGCGTCCCGTTGTTGACGCCGCCGCATGAACATCGCCATCAACGCCATTTCCATGCACCCCGGCGGCGGGTTGACGGTTCTACTGGGTTTGCTCGAGGCGTGGCGCGCGTTTGCCAACGAGTTGTCGATCACCGTTCTGGCGAACGACCCCAAAACGCTGGCCGCCATCCAGGCCATCGATTGGGTGCAAACCGTCGCCCCGATCGACGTCGGCAGTTCGGTGAGCCGGCAATACATGTGGCAGAACTACCGACTTGGCCATGAGCTGGTTCGCCGCCGCGTGGACATCCTGCTGACGAACAATCATTTCGTCTACAACGTCCCCTGCCGACAGATCGTGCACCACCATAACGCCTGGCGGTTCGTGACCAACGAGGACCTGCCGAAGAAAGGCTTCGGCGTGGGCGATTTCGTTCGCGATTGGACCGCCCGCAAGGCGTTGCGAGCCGCCTCGGCCAACGTGTTCGTATCCAGCTACCTCCGCCGTCGCGCGGAGTCGTTCGTCCCTTCGTCGGCGCCGCGCAATTATACGATTCCCAACGCCTTGCCCGACGCCGTGGTCGACGCGGCGCTTTCGATTCCATTCCGGCCGCAGCCGTTGCCGCAGTTGTTGGTGATCCAAAGCGCCAACGTCCACAAAGACAATCCCACGGCCATCCGCACGGTGGCCGAACTGGTGCGTTTGGCGCCGGAGGTGGACTGGCGGCTCAAGATCGCCGGCAGCGAGGGGCGCGGCAGTCAGCAACCGCTGCGCAATCTGGCCCGAGAGCAGGGCGTTGAAGACCGCATCACCTGGTGCGGCTTCTGTTCTCACGAGCAGCTCGACGCGCTGTTCAAAGAGTCGCTGTGTCTGGTTTCGACCAGCATTCTGGAGGCCGGACCGCTCCCCGTCATCGAGGCCATGGCACGCCGCTGCGTCCCCGTAGCCGCCCGGATCCCGGCGGTCGAGGAATTCATCGCCGGCGGAGGCGTGCTCGTCGAACCGTTTCGGTCCGACCTGTTCGCTCAGGCGATCATCGAACTGTTTCGCGACGCCAACCGCCGCCGAAAGCTTACCGACGCCGGCGTGGTCCGGGTGCAAGATTTTCGCTGGGCTGACCGCGGGCGTAAGTTTCTTGACGTCTTCCGCCAAGTCATGTCGGCGTAATCGTCCCTACATGCTAGTCAGGGGCGGCCATGACAGGCTCAACGCGGCTCCTCTAGGATGACTTCGACGACTCGCTCTTGCTTGTCACGAAGAATCGTCACCGGCACTTTGTCTCCCGCTTTGAACTTTCGCAGCGCGCTGTCGAAATCCTCCAGGCCGCCGATTTTGCTTTCGCCCAGACGTACGATGATGTCGCCCCCTTTTAATCCCGCCTTCTCGGCCGGGCCCTCTTCGCTGACGCTCATCAGGGCGTAGCCCGGCTGGTCCTGGCTGAAGTCGGGTACGCTGCCGAAATACGGCCGCGAGCTGTCGCCCCCGCCGCGCGGCATGCCGGCCGTGCTCCGCTGGTACGTGGGCCGCTGTGGGGCCTCTGCAATCTCGATCGCCATGCCGGCCACCAACTCGGCAATCCGTCGCATCCCCTCCAGGTTCAGCTTCTCCACGTCGTCGCTGGGACGATGGTAGTCGGAATGCGTACCGGTGAAAAAATGGATCACCGGCACCTGCTTGGCGTAGAACGACGAATGATCGCTGGGGCCGAATCCGCCTGGCTTGCGGGTGATCTGAAACGCCAATCGTTCATTGAGCCGATCGACGATGCCATCGAACTCGGCGGCCGTGTTGCACCCCTGCAAGATCAGCTTGTTCTCGTTCAACCGGCCCACCATGTCCATGTTCAGCATGGCCACGGTCTGATCGAGGGGAAACAGTGGGTCGCGGACATATCGGGCGCTGCCGATCAGACCGGTTTCTTCGCCGGTGAAGGCCAAAAACAGCACCCGCCGCGACAGTTTCTGCGGGCGCAGCGCGAGTTGTCGGGCCACTTCGATCAGCGCCGCCGTTCCCGACCCATTGTCGTCCGCCCCGTTGTGAATTTCGGTCGATCCTGGGGCCAACGAGCCGGAACCGCCGCGGCCCAGGTGGTCGTAATGCGCGCCGACGACGATCGTTTCATCGGCCAACGGACCGTCGCCTTCGAGTACGGCCGCCACGTTTTTCACCGCCGCTTCTTGGCGGAGCACCGCCACTTCGGCCTGAATCCGCCAGCCGCTCAATTCGCCGCTGTGAGGCCGCGGGCCTTGGTCGATCCGCCGCTCGAGTTCGGCCAGGTCGGCGCCGAGCGCGGACTTGACCGCCGCGTCGATGGCGCCGCGGCGACAATGCAAAACCGGAAAGTCACGGCCTTCGCCCACTTCCCCGGCCGTTTGGAAATCGAGGACGGGGTCGTACTCGGCGGCAAGTTTCTTTGCTTCGTCGCGAACCTTGTCCAGCAGCTTGGCCAGTTCCTCTTCGTGCAGGCGAATTCGCTCGGCCGAGGGCTTTTCAACACTTTTGAATTTCTCGCGAACCTCGCTCACCTGATCTAGCGCCGCTTGCCAACGCTTATACCGCCGCGCCACCTTGTCTTGGATCTCGTGGTCGTCCGTCACGAAAATGACCGCGGCCGCCCCGTGCTCGTAAGCGTTCGACGCCTTGCGGACGAAGGTGGCGTAGGGCGACGTTTGCTTGCCTTCAAAGGGGCTGTGCGGATTGTCTTGTTGTGGCTCGTGGCGGAGAACAATGACGGCCTTGTTGCGGACGTCGACGGATGCATAATCGTCGTAATCCTCGTCAATAGCGGTGATGCCATAGCCCGCGAAAACCAACGGCAAGTCGATCCTGCCCGAGCCGCCCAACGACAGCGGCGTATAGTCATCCTTGAGCTTTAGCTCCTGCCGCTCGGGCTGGGCCAGATCGTTCGACGGCGGACCTATCAGCGCCGCCACGTTGCCATCGCCCAGTTCCGCTCCCGTGCGCATGCTGAATGTCTGGAACGGCGTGTCCTGGTACAGATCGGTCTTCAGGCCCAGCGCCGCGAACTGTTCGGCAATGTACTGGGCGGCCCGATCGATCCCGGCCGCTCCCACGCCCCGGCCTTCCAACTCGTCGGACGCTAGGTAGCTTACGGATGCCGACAGCCGGGCCTCGACCGCCGCCATGTCCTCGGCCTGCGCCCCCCCGCACGCCATCCCCAGCGCCAATATCCACCAACCAATCCCGCTTAGCCCCCGGTCCATGATCGGGGGGCCGACGCGGCGTTGGCAAACTGCCCCCGAGGTTGGGCCGCGGCGCTCGGCTCGCAATGCGTGGCGCGCACGGCTGCGGATTGGGAATACGACGTGTGGAAAATCCATCTCGTGACCTCATGTTGAACATCCGCCGCAGTCGGCGACAAACTCTTCCCAGATTCTCAATGCCCCGCGGGCAAGGGTCAAGCGACGGACTACCGAGGCCACCCCAGTCCCCGTAAAATTGAGCGCCATCGACGTCCCGGCGGCCGGCCCTGCGGCCGTCGACGTTTCCTTGCCGGAGCCTCGCGTGCCTTCGCTGTTTGTCATCCGCGGTCAAGACCAAGGCTGCCGCTTTGAACTTTGCGACGGCATGGTCTCGGTGGGCCGCGAGGCGGGCGTCACCATTCAACTGCACGACACCGAGGTCTCGCGTCGGCACGCCGAACTTCGCCGCCAGGGCCCCCATTACACGCTGGTCGATCTGGGCAGCTCCAACGGCACGTTCGTCAACGGCAAATCGGTGCGGCAGCACGTTCTGGCCAGCGGCGATCAGGTGCAAATCGGCCGCTCCTTGCTGTTGTACACCGATCCCGGGGACGAATCGGAGCATCTCGACGAGCGAATCGACATCGTCGGCGCCGCGGGCGGCTCGTCGCGGATCGTGCAGTCCATGACGCAGGAAGAAGGCAGCCAGATTTTTCAGCTCGACGTCGATTCGGCCAAGAGCCCTTGGCTGGCCCGTGCCCGCAGCAATTTGCAAGTCATGTACCGCACGGCGCTGGCGGTCAGCCACACGCTCGACATCGACCAGTTGCTGCGCCGCATTCTCGAGTTGATTTTTGAATGGGTTGAGGCCGACCGGGGATGCGTCATGCTCGTCAGTCCTGAGACGGGCGAATTGGAGCCGGCGGCTCGCCGCGACCGCAAGGGGGCTGCGACCGACGAAAAGATGCACCTCAGCCAGACGATTCTGGATTACGTCATGCAGCGCCGCGAGGGAGTGCTGACCAGCGACGCCAAGGAGGACGCCCGCTTCGACGCCGCCGCCAGCATTCTCCAACAGCGCGTCCACGAGGCGATATGCGTCCCCATGCAGGGGCGCTACGACGTGGTGGGGGTCATTTACATCGACACGGCCATCCCGCCCGAACGGGTCATTCGCCAGCTCAAACCGGGCAAGTTCACCGAGGAACACCTCAAGCTGATGATCGCCATCGCCCACCAAGCGGCGCTGGCCGTGGAAGACACCCGCTATTATTCCGCCATGGTCCAGGCCGAACGCTTGGCCGCCATGGGCCAAACCGTGGCCACGTTGTCGCATCACATCAAGAACATCTTGCAAGGCATCCGTGGCGGCAGCTATTTGATTCAGATGGGCCTCGACAAACACGACGAGTCGATCGTTCGCAAAGGTTGGGGCATCGTCGAACGCCGCCAGGAACAGATTTCCAACCTCGTGTTGGACATGCTCACGTTCAGCAAGGACCGCAAACCCCAGTGGGTGGTCGGCAACCTGAACGAAGTGGTCGGCGACGTGATCGACTTGATGCAGACGCGCGCTCAGGACGTTGGCGTGGCGCTGTCGTGGTCGGCCCACTCGGCGGTGCCCGCCAGCTTGTTCGACCCCGACGGCATCCATCGGGCCGTGCTCAACGTGGTCACCAACGCGGTGGACGCCTGTCAGACCGGGGCCGAAGAACCGCAAGAGGACTCTTCCGCGGTCGGCAACGCGTGTTCGGTCGTCGAAGTTTCCACGGAGTGCCTACCGGACCAGAAACTTCTGCGGGTAATCGTGACCGACAACGGTCCCGGCATTCCGCTAGAGGAACAGGAGCACATCTTCTCGCCGTTCGTATCGACCAAGGGGAACCGCGGCACCGGTTTAGGGTTGCCGGTGAGTCAGAAGATTGTTCAGGAACACGGCGGTAGGATCAC
>CAYWTU010000241.1:0-2367 GCA_964461275.1 uncultured Pirellulales bacterium
CGGGCCGGCCATCGTCCGCGGCCGCCTCCAGCGCGCCCCGCCACACCTGTTCGTCGGTCTGGCTCTGCAACAGCAACAGCATGCGCTCGAGCGCCCACAGGGGCAGACGCTCGTCGCGTCGCGCCTGGGCCAACTTGCGCGACGCCGACCGCTGAATCGTCAAATCGCCCGTGCGCAGGTTTTCCAGCTCGAGATAGACCGCGTGGACCTGCGGCAATAGCGTGCGATACGCAGACTCGCTCACCGCATGACCCGACGCCGACGCCGCGGCTTCCAAAGTCCTCCATTGGTGCGGCGACAACGCACCCAAGCGCTCCACGAGGCCCCTGGCGTCGGCCGGCGGCTGTCGGAGTTGGCTCAGCAGTTCGGCCGACGCCCGTTCGTCAAGTCCCGGCCGCGTAGCGACGGCCGCAGCGGTTAGCGCCGCACGTTGCACGCGGCCGTATTGTGCCTGCCATTTTTGTCGCAGGGCGGACAACAGAGCCTCGCGCCGCTCGGCGGGGGCGTCTACGGAGAACTCCCTAGCCGGGGCCCAACGCCGGGCCAACTCGGCCGCCGCCTGCTTGCGGGTTTGGTAGCTGGCGTGATCGAGCGCATCCAACAGCAACGGTCCCGCCTGCTCCAAGGGCCATTGTCCCAAGGTCTGCACGGCGTGCTGGCGGACGTGACCGCTGGCGTCGGCCGCGAGGCGAGCCAAAACCGTGGCCGCCTCGGGCGTGACCTTCTCGGCCAACGCGTCGGCCGCGGCGCCGCGAGCCAGCCACGAAGTGTTGTCGGCCGCCACCAGCACGGCCTCGTCGTCGCCCAATTGAGCCAACGCCGTCAACGCCGCCGCGCGCAGCCGTTCGCTGGAATCGTCCAGGAGCGGTTTGAGCCGGGCGCACGCTGCCGCCTCTCCCAGCCGCCCCAACCCGAGCGCGGCAGCCTCGCGGACCAAAATGTCCTGATCGGACAGCGCCGCCGTCAGAATGTCGAACGCCTCGTTGGGCCGGCGTTCTACGATGACGTCGAGGGCCTGAATTCGAACCGTCGGCGCGGGATCGCTGCGGAGGTCGAAGGCCTCGACGGGCAGCGGCCCCACGGTCGCCTGGCCCCAGGCCGCCACCGCGGCGCGGCGCACCTCGGCCGCAGGCGAGCGCAGCGCGGTCCGCAGCCGCGTTTCATCGGCGGGTGTAGCGTGTTGGGCCAACCAACCGACGAGGTCGGCGTGCAGCTCGCTGGCATAGACGGCGCTGGCCTCTTGGGCGGCGGTCTCAAAGCGTTGACAGAGTTCCCGCAAGGATGCGCCGGCGGCGTCACTGGCAACCTCACCGAGCGCTTCCACAGCCGCTCGACGTGCCGCCAGCGGCAACCGGTAGTTCTCGACCGCCGAAGACAGTCCGTTCATTCCCGCATGGTTTTCCATCCGGACCAGCGCCACCGCCGCCGCCACCGCCGCCGGACCCGTTGTTTGCGCAAGGTCGATGAGCGCCGGCTGTATTTCCACGCCGCGGGCCAAGGCCTCCTCGACGCCAACGTGGCGCCAACGATGCGCAGGCGCTGGCTGGTCCGCACGTGCCGTGGTCAGGAACCAGCTTTGACCGCCCAACGACGCCACCAACTCGTCGGACAGCTTGGTCTCCGTCGCGCGGGCGGGACCGGATTCTTCCGGCGACGAATCGTGGTCGGGATGTTCTTTGTCAGGTGCCGCGGTCGCAGGGGCGTCATCTTGCGTCGCGGCGCGATCGTAGAGCCAACTGAATTTCTGCCGAGATGACAAACCGCAACCGCCGCTCAGCCAGGTTCCCACAAGAACCGCCAGCGTCAAGCCGCGCCAAGATTGGCTCTTCGAATACTTCACCCGCGGCAAGTCCTTTCGCCGACGGTTGGATGGATGTCCCGATGATCAATCGTCAACCGCTGCATTGCGGTTCGACCTGCGTCACTTCGCTTGTGCCAGATCCTTCACTGGGGCGAACTCCGCCGTTCCGGGCAGCAGCACGCGGTTTTCGACTGGGTTCTCCTCCAACCAGGTTTTCAAACCGTCGATCATTTCCACCAGATCGCGGTTCAGCTTTCGCTCTTCGTCGGCCCGTTGATCGCTGTTCAACTCCGGTGACAGCCGTTTGTCGATGCGGGCCAGCATTTCCTTGATCCGTTTGTGCACCTCGCCGATGTATTCGGCCTGTTCGGTCTGCGCCGCCACGACGATGCCCCTGGGCGCCTCGGCCTCTCCGGAACGCGCCGGGCGACCGTCCAGGGCTTCCATCAACAGCGCCACGGACGCCTTCTTGACGCGATGTGTTTCCAGATCCTCTAGGGACTCCACCAACAGCTCGCCCAAAAGTTGCACGGCCAATTTCAAGTTGTCGTCCTTGATCGCGTCGT
>CAYWTU010000241.1:2377-6486 GCA_964461275.1 uncultured Pirellulales bacterium
CACAGAGATCGCGATCGCGAGCCACGGAGATCATGGCGTCCTTGATCGCGTCCAACGTCAAGCCGCCCACTGCCTTTGCCCCGTAGTAACGCATCCAGACCGGCGCCTCGTGGTCGGCGACCATCCGCATCAGGACGTCGAACGCCTCCGCGGCGCCGTTGTCTCCAGGGGGATTGCCCAACTCAGTCAGCGCCATTGCCGCCCGGGCGCGAATCAACGAATGTACATCCACCGAACGGTGGCCCGGCCGTTGTCCGCCACGCGCCGCGCTGATCAGCACGGTGGCGATCCGCCGCCGGGCGTCGGCATCCACGACTCCCGAGTTCAAGTGCCGCGACACACCCACCAGCGCCCCGAGCGTCAACGTATCGTCCAGGCCGTCGCGGGCCTTGTCTGTTTTCACCAGGTCCAACAACACCGGCAACGCCCCAGACCAGGGCGTAGGATTGCCCGGCTGACCCGGCGCCGGATCGCGTTCGTTCAATTCGCCGATCAACAGCACCCCGTTCAAGCGGACTGCCGGCGAGTATGCATTGTCCTCGGCCATTTCGCGCATTCGGCGCAGCGTCTGCTGCAGAATGCGATCGCGGGCGGCGCCCGTGGCCGGTTTCAGAAGTTGATTTCGAAAACTCTTTCGTAGATCGACCAGTCGGCTGTCAAACACCGACCACGTGAACTCGGCGAACTTGGCGTTCAAGAAATCGTCAAAGGCCGTCTGATCGGCGATGGCCCCGCTTTTGATGGCCGTGGCAATATCCGGGGGCGCCGGACGGGGCTTGGCCGTCTGCGATTCGGCGTCGATCTGCTTCCAAGGCCAATTGGCCGCCGGCGTTTCGGGCGGAGGACCGCTGGGCCGCCGCGCCGGCTTGTCTGCTGCCGTCGCACCGGTGGCCACCAGGGCTAGCCACATCGCCACGAGCCAGGCGCCTAGCGGGTGCCCGATAGGCATTCCAGCCAGCCGCTGCGCACTTTGACCTGCGTGGTTCATAACGATGCCAATCCGCCAGACGCCGACCGCCAAAACCGCTTGTCGAATGTTTTGTAGAAACGCTGTCCGACCGCCCGCGACGAGTGGATGATAAGATTCGCCGGGCGTTCCGCAACTGGCCTGCGCAACACCGCCGCCGCTTCAACCCCGAACCGCCCGTTCTGGCATGCTCGAAGGGTCGCCCAGCGAAGCTCTAAGCGGTTCTATGGCAACCAGTTCCGGCAAGACGGGGCGCTAGTCTCCCCATTTCCATTAGTAGGCAGCTGCCCCCCTCAATGTCAAGCGAAACTGGGCGGCGGCCGGTCGGCGGGATGCTCGGACCTGGCCCACGGCACTGCGAATCCGGGCCCAAACCGAGTAGGCTGGGCAAAATAAGCACGACACTTCGGAAACTTTGCCATGCCTCGCGTCTTCATCCCAGCCCAACTTCGGTCCCTGTGTGGCGGGGTGTCGCAGGCGGAAGTGCCCGGCCAGACCGTCCGTGAGATCGTCGAAAACCTGGACCGATCGTTCCCTGGCGTGGCGGCCCGGCTGCGCCGCGATGACGCCTTGGCGCCAGGACTAGCGGTTTCGGTCGGCGGGACGATGACTTCCCGCGGCCTGGCCGCCAAGGTGCCACCCGACGCGGAAGTTCACTTTCTGCCCGCCATCGGCGGCGGATAGCCAGTTGGGCAGTCGCTGCGGCAAGCACCGAACAGCCGCAATCCAAGCGACCCGCGATTGCAACGACGACGCGCCCGCAAGACGAGTCGCGCGAGGAGCAACGGCTCGTTACTCCACTTGCAGCACCTCGATCTTCAACCGGCCCAAGACTTGGGCCACGGGCAACAGGCTCGAATAGGCCGACGCCTCGCGAAGGCTGGTTTGCGCCACCTTGAGGTGTGCTGCGCCAATTCCGCCGCGGCCCAGCGTGGCGTCGGCCGGTATCCAGTGTCCGTCCAGGTACAGCTCATTCCACATGTGGTAATAAAAACCTTGGCCGGCCGCCGTGTAGACCAAACCGACGGCAGCCCGCGAGGGAATGCCGCGGGCCCGGGCCAGCGCCGCCAGCAGCACCGCGTGTTCCGTGCAATCGCCTTGCAGGCTCTGGGCCACCTCGGCGGCAGTGGCGAAAGCCTGTGAGAAATCTTTCTTGGCGATCACGTCGTGGACGTAGCTTTCCAGCGCGGCCGCTACGCGGAAGACGTCCGATTCGTTGCCGACGGCCTTGGCGGCCAACTCGACCACCTTGGCGTCGTCGCTTTGCACGATGCTATTGGGCTGCCGATCATCGTCGCGAGGGAGGGGATCCTTGGGCAGTCCCTCGGTCGCTTCCGGTACGAGGGCCATGCGGGTGACGATGATCTCCGCTTCGTGCGGCCCCAGCGAACGAACCGCCTGCGTGGTGCCGCGGACAAAGGCCGCGGCCGGGTCGCCCCCTTCCAGCGTCACACGATAGCGGATGCGAAACGAGCGATGCGGGTCGACGATGGGTTGCGCCACGCGAACCGCCAGGTCTTCGCCCAAATCGAATTCCGCGGAGTCGGTCTTTTCCAGCGCCTCCTCGCGGGTGACGCGAAACGTCTCCTGGGCCATGATCGGCGTAAAGCTCTTGTGAATCTCGCCATTGCGGTCGGTCCAAAGCACGCTGTCGAGGGCCTGCCCATCGGGAAGTTTGACCTGGCTTTGGATGCGGAGCAGCTCGTAGGTGCCGTGCAAGAGGTCGGTCGGTTCGTACTCGCCAGCTTTCAGCAGCACGTCGGTGACCACGTTCAGCAGCGGCATAAGCGCCCGCATTTTGCGCTCTTCGCCGGGCTGCATCGGGCGCTGGGACAGGCTCTGCTCGGTGGCGTAGAAACCGCCGATCTGCGGCGACCACGGAATTCGGCTCTTGGCGATGCGGCCAGCGGTGGTGACCTCCAACTCAAGATGCTCCCCCTGGACGCGCCCGGCGACGGTCGTGGGCAAGGGACCCAAGGAAACGGCCGCTTCGATCCGCCGCACCTCGCCTTGCGGCGATTCGATGGACACAAGCTTCAGCTCTTCCTCGTTCACCTGGCCGAAGCGATTCAGCTTGAGGTGATTGAGGATGTCGATGCGGACAAGGTTTTGACCTGCTTCGGTAACGGGACGAATGGTGGTCTGGGCGTAGCCGATCCGCGAACCGCGGACGCGAAACACGTCCCAATACTCGGTGCGGCGTAGGGCGCTACTGGCCGGCGCCGGACCTGCGACCGGGGAAGCCGGGTCGGCCGCGTCGAGAGGCGGGCCGGGGCTAAAAGTCAACGCCAAGCACGTAGCCGCGCCAGCCAGCGCCGCCGCGCCCCACCTTGGGCGAATTGCGTGAGAACCTCGCGCCATGCTGCAAACCATTCCGGGTCGGACTGCGTAACGATTACGAGTATAGCAGCCGGGCGTCCCACTGTCGGGATCGATGCACGCGATCGTTCCAGGCATCGCAGAGCCAAGCCAGCGACGCCGCGGCAAGACCGTTGTGCGTGGTCCCGTCAGCGACCATTCGCATGCGAGACAAGTGGGTGTAAGCCCGCCTTTCTAGGGAGGCCGGCCGCGGCAAACCTCCCGCGGCCTGCACCGACGGATCGATTCACGCGGTGCGCCCGCGCCGTTTTTCGTCCGCGACCAACCCCGGCCTGCCGCGGGTGCTACAGTTGACTTAGCCGAAAGGCGATGCAGGTTGGCCGTGCGCGCCGTGCCAGGGTAATCGGCACGGAAAGAGCTTACGGCGATCGGCTGGCGCCGGTTGTAACGAGTTTGCCTCCGCTGGTCGCGACGCCGCCGGGGGCGAAAGACAATCCCGCTTGGCCCTCGGCGGGCGTAACCTACGGTTGTTCATTCCCCACAGCGTTTGGCACAGCACCGACCCGAATCGCGAACGTCGCCGTCAGGACTCTGCGGCAACCGCGCACAGCACAAGGCAGATCTGTCGATGGGCTTCTTAAAACGCATCTTTCGCAATGTCTTTCGCGACGGCGAGACGAACACCGGGACGAGCAGCTTCGAGAAGTTGTCGGAAGAAGAACTGGAAGCCCACCTGGGCGTGGTTCGCTACGGCAATTTCGTACTGACGGACGCCATCCGCCCGTCGTACGACCTGAAGATCGTGCCCAAGCAAGGCTACCGG
>CAYWTU010000242.1:0-6465 GCA_964461275.1 uncultured Pirellulales bacterium
CGCCTTGAGCAACGCTGGAACGGCGTCTTTCGCCACCGGCCCGAGCTTCCGCAGCGTCCGAGCGGCCTGCTCGCGCAGCGACGAGGGTTCGCCCTGAAGAGCTCCGATCAGGGCGGGCACCGACTCGGGGCCGATCTCGACCAAGGCGCTCATGGCGTTGCTGCGCACATTGGCGTCCTTGTCCGCAAGAGCGGTGACAAGGGCCGCAATCGCCGGGACTGCTTCGGGACCAATTGCCTCCAGTGCCAAGGCGGCCTGGGAACGAATTTCGGCGTTTTCGTCGTCGAGACCTTGGATCAGCGCAGGCAGGGAGTCGGGCGCCACGGCTTGGAGCGCGTTTTGGGCCTTGCGTACTACACCGGCGTCGCGGTCGCCTAGGGCCTGGACCAGTTGCGGCAGCAGGGTTTCGTCTGATGTTTCCGCGGCAATTTGCCCCAGGGCCTCGACAGCCTCTGCACGCACAGTTGGGTCTGATTCCTGCGACCGCCGTTGCCAGGCGCCGAGCGTCCGGCCGTGGTAAGAAGGTGCATTCGGGTCGTCCGCGGCCGACTCGTCGGCGACGGGCGATGGGGCGGTATTGGCAATTGGGGCAGGGTCAGTGGTTGATTCTGAATCGCCGCAGCCGACGAGCCCCGCCAAGGCCGCAACGGCAGCCAGACAGCCCCAGAATCCGCGGAATTTTTCCTTCATGACGGGTTTCCCACCACCGGACGACTTCATCCGCCGACGGTACGTTGGACGCCTTGGCTAAAGCCGGACCCAATTTAACCGAAGCCGGTGCGGGGAATCTTCCGAATCAGTAAGGCCCGCCCAACCCGGAGCGTCCCGCGACCGGCAAGCTGGGAGAATCGTAGCCCCTTGTGAGTATAAGTGAATAGACCTGTGGTGGGGTAATTTGGCCAGTTTAACCCCAATCTTGTTAGTGGTTTGATGGCCGTCCGCGGGAGGCAGGCGCGAGAATTATCTACTGTCAATTAGAGGGGTAAATGGCTACCCCACGGAATACGTAGGATTTTTCCAAGAATTTTGTTGACAACGACTAGGTGATGTGGCATTATGGCACCATCGCCAGGGTAGCAGGCTAACCATAAGCAGTAATTGGGCTGCAAAATGGCTAACAGGTTGCTGATCCTGTCGGCGACTAGTAGGCTCGCGGGGTGTGAACCCCTGGCTGAATGAATGGTAGAAATCGATTCTTGGTAGAAGTTGATTCTTGGTAGAAACTGGCTAGTACAGCAAAAAAGGAAGGACGACCAAATGAACCGAGTGATCTGCACCGTAGCGATCCTGGGGCTGGTGGTTGGCTTGGCGGGAACCGCCCAGGCCGAGTTTATGTTTGATGTCGAAGCGGCCGCCTATGACATTGGCGCTGCGACGGTGGGCGCCTATTCGGCTTTGGATGACACGCCGGCGACCTCGCCTGCTTCTGTCACTCACAACAGCATTACCTACAATTTTTCGTCCGGCCGCACTTCGCCGTTGTACGTCATCGGGGCTGGCGTATCGGGTTCGGTCGCCGTGCAGTTGAATGCCTACGAGCGAAACTTCAACCCGGGACCGGGCGGTCAAGGTTGGGATTCGTTCGCCACGCTCGAGAACATCAACGTCGACTGGGTTTTCCCCTCGGTGAACAATATCGGCGCAGTGGACTCGGTGAGCACCAACCTGTCGCCCTTCCAGGTAGGCTATACGCTGACCCCAGGCGTAGCGTTCCCGGTTGGTATTCACTACGGCTTCCTGGCGATCAGCCATAATTCCGCGTTCAACAACCCGCTGTATCGCGACCTGTCGGCGCCGAATGGCACAAGCGACGGCATCGCCGGGCCGGATTACACGCAGACCACCAATTTCCCGCTGACGATTCAGGTGCTGGCCCCGCCGGTACCCGAGCCGGCCAGCATTTTGGTTTGGTCGGGCCTGGGCCTGACGATTGCGGGCGCTCGCTGGTATCGTCGCCGCAAGGCCGCCAAGTAGCCTTTGGCTAGCCGGTGTCTGCCGGTTCGAGTTTCTACCAAGAATGCATCAAAACCGACCGTGGAGGACAACCTCCGCGGTCGGTTCTTTTTTTGCGCTGCCTATCGATTCTGCGGCCTGTACCGGATGAATCATCGTACGCCCGTTTTCCATGCGATGTAGATATCGCCCACGTCGCATCTGCCCCCCACGATTTGACGGTTGCGATCTTGCAACCTACACATTCTTGAGCCGTCCGCGTCGGCAGGGGCCGATCGCCGGATGGCCCGTTGATAGCCTGCGGTCTGCCATGATTTCCACGCTGACCATCGTTGCCGTCATTGCCTCCGCGGCACAACTGGGCGTAGGCCTAGCGGTGGGAATGCGCCTCAAGCGGCCGCCCAAGGTCAGCCAGCAGCGAGATCCGGTTTCGCCGGGTGGGCCGGCGCCGGCTTCGGCCGATGACTTGGGAACAGGATCGGCCAGCTCGATGAATCCGGCCGAAATGGAAATCCGTCGCGAGGTGATTGCCGGCCTGCAGCAAGTCACCGACTCGATTCAGGACTACGTCGGCAGCCACAGCAGTCGCGTCGACGAAATCAATCAAGAACTATTGGCGGCCAATGCTCGCGGCGCCGACGACGACGAGGTGCAGCGTCTGGTGGCGGAGCTCGTGGCGGCCAACTTGAAGCTCAAAGATGATCTGGCGCAAGCCCAGTCATCGCTGCAGCGACAAGAGGTCGAACTGGAATCGCGCCGAGCCGAGGCTCGCACCGACCAGCTCACTCAACTGCCCAACCGCCGTGAATTCGATGAGCAATTGGCTCGACGGATTTCGGAGTGGTGGCGGCGCAAGACCCCCGTTTCGCTGTTGGTGATCGATGTGGATCACTTCAAGCGGTTCAACGACACCTATGGCCATCAGGCGGGCGACCAGGTCTTGGCGGGTGTGGCAGGGGTGCTCAAGGACACGCTGCGCGACATGGATTTCGTGGCCCGCTACGGAGGCGAGGAGTTCGTCGCCATCCTGCCCAGCACGTTGCTTCATGAAGCTCGCCGTGCCGCTCGCCGAGTTATCGACGCCGTCAATCGCACGACGTTCTATTTTGAGAACGTGCAAATGCAGGTGACGGTGAGCGTGGGCGTCTCGCAGGCCGGCGAGGGGGAAGACGGCCCCGCCACGCTGAAGCGGGCCGACGAAGGCGTGTACGCCGCCAAGGGGGGCGGTCGCAATTGCGGCTATTTTCACAACGGCGAGATGTGTCTGCCGATCGAAGCGCCCGAAGGTCAGTCGGTTAATGGGGCCAATTCGCCGTTCGACCAGGACGAACGGCGACAGTCTGCGCGGCGCGGCTACAAGGTTCGCCAAAACGTCGCCCCGTATTACGGCGGCGACGTGCCAGACCGCAACGAATTCATCACCGTCGATTGCTTGGACATCTCAATGTCTGGCATCTCCTTTTCCGCCCCTCTGCGGCCGTCCAGCGTGGCGATCGTCGTGGCGCTTGGCGCGGCTCCCAAGCTGACGTACATGACGGCCGAAGTGATCTACAGCACGGCCGTCCCCGGCGTCAACGGGGGCAGCATTTATCGCACCGGTTGCCGATTCACCGGTCGAATGAAGCCGCAGGAACGGGACAAGTCCTGAAGTTGACTTGCTCACCATGGCGAGGCGCGTGGCGGTGCGCCCCGCCAACGGCGACCTCCGGACGGCGTTTACGTGTGGGACGGGGATTGCGGTACACTGGACGAATCGCCCGTAAGACACTGCACCCCTATTGAAGACCGGCCCGTGGCGAGCGCCGGCAACATTGTCTGTCTATGCTTCTCCCTGGCAATTCCAGCAATTATGCCGCCGCCCTGAATTTTCTCTGGGGCCGGACTAACTATGAACGGGCGTCGGCGGCGCACTTCGACTTGGATGTGGCCAAGCTCGACCGCATGCGAGAGTTAGCCCGGCGGTTAGGGGATCCACACGACCGGCTGCGGGTGGTCCACGTGGCCGGCACCAAAGGCAAAGGTTCGACGGCCGCCATGGTCGCCTGTGCGCTCACGGCGGCCGGTTATCGCACGGCGCTCTATACGTCGCCGCACGTGCATCGAATCGAGGAACGGCTGTGCATCGACGGGACGCCTTGCACTGCGGAAGAATTCGCGGCCCTGGCCGACGAAGTGAGGCCGGTGGTCGAAGCGATGGACCTTGCCGCTCGTGCCGCAGGCCAAGGAGCGATTGGACCGACTTATTTTGAAATCACAACCGCCATGGCCCTGCTTCACTTTGCCCGGGCGCAGGTTGACGCGGCGGTGCTGGAAGTGGGCATGGGCGGCCGGTTGGATTCGACCAACATCTGCCGGCCCGATGTTTGCGCCATCACCAGCATCAGTCTGGACCACACCCGACAACTGGGCGACACGTTGGCTGCCATCGCCGGGGAAAAAGCGGGCATCATCAAGCCAGGCACGCCCGCGATCAGCGGCGTGGTCCATGCCGAACCGCGGGAGGTGATTCGGCGTATCGCCGCCGAGCGAGGCAGTCCGCTGCGAGAGCGGGGAGTCGACTTTGGCGTTGGAACGGTTTCGATCAATCGCGATGGCGCCATCGAGCAGCCGCTGGCGTTTGACTACTGGCGGCGCGGCGCCGCCGGCGAGGCGCATTTACCCGCTCTAACACTGGGGATGTGTGGGAATCACCAAGCGGCGAACGGAGCGGTCGCCGTGCGCGTTCTGGAGGAACTTGCCCAGCAGGGGTGGCGAATCCCAGAATCGGCGATTCGCGCTGGGCTGTCCGGCGCTCGCTGTCCGGCACGAGTGGAAATCGTTAGCCGGCGACCAACCATCATCATCGATGCGGCGCACAACGTGGCTTCCGTCGAGGCGTTGCTACAGACGATTGGCGCCCACTTTCGACCGCGGCGAAAACGGCTGATCTTTGCCGTCGGGCAGGACAAAGATGCGGCGGGGATGCTGCGCGTTCTGCTGCCTGCATTCGATGAGGTCTACTTGACTCAATTCCGCGGCAACCCGCGGTTCGTTCCGGCTGAGCAGTTGGCGTTGCTGGCTTGCTCGCTTCAACCCTCGGCAATGCTGCACAGCTCTGCCATCGCCGGAGAGGCTTGGCGCCTCGCCCGAGCCCAGTTGGGCCCCGATGATTTGTTGTGCGTCACCGGATCGTTCTTCTTGGCGGGCGAACTGCGAACGATCGCCTTGAACCCGGATCATTCCTGAACCGCCTCGCGAGACAGCCGTTTCGAGCGGCGACTTTTTGGCGCTTCATGAGAACTTATCGGCCTTTGACGCGACTTTGTCCCGCCGCCGACCGCACGCAGGCTGTGGCGGACGCCGCTATCTGGCTACGGCGCCATCCGCAGGGCGACGCTAACCACAGCGGTCAGCGCCGCCGCCGCTCCCGCCAGAATCAACCATTGCGTGGCCAGCGGCAATCCGTCGCCAAACGGGCGGAGCAGCCTGCCGAACCGGCGCCGCGTGTGGGCCGCGCGGTCTTCGAAAATCGTGATCGTTTCGTCGTCGCCCGAGGCCACAGGGTGCGTCACTTGCGAGACCTGGCTGGGGCTCTCCTCGCCGTCGTCGGGTTGCACGAGCGGCACAGTCTGCGAGCCGGCCAGCCACGATGGCAAACCGCTGCTGGGAAGCGAAGCGGCGCCGGCGCCGACCGCCGAACGCGCGTCGATCCATGGGGCCAACCGCAGCACCACGTCCTGGGCGGCGTTCACGCGGTGCCGCGGGTCCTTGGCCATCATGTCAGCCATGATTTCGACGAACTCCGCGGTCAACTCGGGATTCAGTCGGCGCGGATCGAGCGGCTGCAATTGGCAATGCGCCCGAGCCTTCTCGCGCGTGGTCCCGCCGGGAAACGGCACTTTGCCGGTGACGGCGTAGTACATCGTGCAACCCAGCGAATAAATGTCGCTGGCCGGTGTGACTTTATCAGGCGTGGCGATCTGCTCGGGCGACAAATAATCTGCGGTGCCCACAATCTTGCCCGCCGTGGGCAACGATTCGACCGGCTCATTGAAATAACCGACCAGCCCCAGGTCCGAAACCTTCACCCGGCCGTCGCCGGTGACCAGAATGTTGCCCGGTTTGATGTCGCGATGAATCATCCCTTTTTCGTGCGCGTGCTCCAGGCCCTGAGCGGCTTGGGCGATGATCGAGGCGGCGGTCTGCATATTCAATCGCCCTTGCCCGCGTACCAATCGCCGCAGGTCGGTCCCGTCGACGAATTCGGTGACCAGGAAGTGGACGTTGCCATCTTCGTTGGCGTCGAGCGCACGGACGAGGTTGGGGTGATCGAGCTGTGCCTGGGCGCGAATCTCGCGGTGGAAGCTGGCGATCGCCTCGGGGGTCGACTTGTGCCGCGGCAACACCTTCACGGCCACGATGCGGCCCATGATGGTGTGCTCGGCTTTGAACACCTGGCCCATCCCTCCCTGGCCGATGGAATCGACCATCAGGTAGGGGCCGAGCGTAAACTTGACCCGCCCCAGGCGGAGC
>CAYWTU010000243.1:0-6450 GCA_964461275.1 uncultured Pirellulales bacterium
GATCGTCACCTGGCGCAGCGACAATGTCCTGCGAGTGCCGGCCGGCGCCTTGTTCCGGCACGAAGAGAAGTGGGCCGTGTTTCGCTTGGAAGACGGTCGGGCCCGTTTGCGACACGTCGAAATTGGCCACCTCAACGCCCAAGAGGCCGAATTGCTCGGCGGGCTGGCTACGGGCGATCAATTGGTGGCCCATCCCAGCGACAAGGTCGAGGACAACGTACGGATCGAGCAGCGATAATGCCGGCCATGGAACCGCTGAAGAATCCCGTCGCCCGTCCCGTGGTCGAATCGCGACCGGCGCCCCCTGCTGCGCGGCCGCGGTTTCAATACGGCTTGCCGGCGCTGATGCTGTTTGTCTTCGTGGCCAGTGTTGCCGGGGCCATCTTTGGCGGCATGTATCGGGCCCAAGCCAGCAAGCAAGGGGGCGACTTGGTTTTTTACGTCTGGCTGATCACGCTGGCCCCGCTGGGCGTTGCCTCGTTGGTGAGCGTCGTGCAGCCGTTTCTCATCTGGCTCCGCCGCCGCTGAGTTTCACGGGCGCAAGCGATTCGGCGGTCCCAGGTGGCGGCGGCGGTGCAACCGGGTTAGGCTGAAGCTGGCGTTGCATGGCCCGCGCCGCTCATTTTTGTGTGCCGCATGGTGGAAATCGCCAACAAAACAGTGTCGGCTGCCGCGTCCGTTGGCGACACGCGGATCGATCTGCCGTCCGCGGTGGGCAAGTATCGGCCGCTGCGGGTATTAGGCTCAGGCGCCAGCGGCGTGGTGTATTTGGCGCAGGACACGCTGCTCGAGCGCGTGGTGGCCCTGAAGGTGCTTGAAACCCACGGCACGCGCCGCAGCGACGACCGGCAACGGTTCCTCCAAGAGGCCCGCGCAGTGGCCAAGTTGTGCCATCCGCGGATCGTCGGCATCTACGAAGTCGACGAGCAGGACGGCCGGCCGTATATCGCCATGCACTGGATGGAAGGGGGCAGCGTTCAGCAGTCCCTCGATCAATGTGGATCCATCGACTGGCGACAGGCAATCGCCTGGATGCTAGACGCCTGTGAGGCCACCGCCGCCGTACACGCCGCCGGCATGTTGCACCGCGATATCAAACCCGGCAATCTGTTGCTGGACGACGACGGCCGGATTAAGCTCGGCGACTTTGGGCTGGTGAAACTCTCGGCCGGGGCGAACGTGGTCACGTCGCTGTCGCACGGTCCCAAGGGGACGCCGAGCTTCATGAGTCCCGAACAATGCCGGGCCGAGCCGCTGGACGAAGCGTCGGACATCTATTCGCTGGGGGCCACGTTTTACGCGCTGTTGACCGGCCAGCCGCCCTACGCGGCCGATTCACCGTTGGGGGTGATGTTTGCGCATTGCTCGAGCCCGCCGCCGGACCTGCGAAAGACGCATCCCGAGTTGCCTATCGGTTGCGCTCAAGTGGTCCAGCGTGCGATAGCCAAAGACCCCGACGCGCGCTACGCCAATGTCGATGAATTGACCGAAGCGCTGACGGCCTTGGCAAGCGGCAAATCTCTGCCCGCCGATGTCCTGTTCGCCCGGTCGATGCCAGCGCGGCGCCGCCGGGCAGGGTTGTTGGCCGCGGCTCTTTTGGTTGCAGCGGCCGCGGTCGCCTGGACGGCGCGACCATGGCGCGCTGTGGATATGGATGCCGCCAGGGGCTCATCCACCGTGCCAACGGCAAGATCCGTTCCGAACTCGCACGATGCCTCGGTAGCATCGGCAGCGCCATCCACCGCTGACCAGCCCCCAGTTGAGCCCGCGCCACCTCCACCTTCGAAAGATCCCATGGCGCCCGTTCTGCCCGAACTGACGGTGTTGGGCGATCATCGCGGGCAGGTGTCGGACATGGACTTCTTGTCCGACGGCAAGCGGATCGTGTCGATCGGCGCGGTCGGGGCAATCGGCGTTTGGGACCTGGAAAACCCCGGCACGTTCGTCCGGCGGCTGGTCGAGGCCGAGCCGCCGCCCCACAAACTGTACGCCCAGGCGTATCTGCCGCGAAAACAGTGGCTCATCACAGGCGGCGACGGCAAGGAACTGACGCTATGGGACCTGGGCCGGGGCGAAGTGTTGTCGCGGGCGCCGCACCCGCACAAAGTGGTGCGGTCGATCGACGCGTCGGTCGATGGTCGATTCTTCGTCACGGGTGGCGACGTCGGCTGGAACCATTGGTCGATCACCGGCCAGGGCAAACTCGTCGACCGCGGAACGATTGGCAACAACTTGCTGCTGGTGCACACCGTTCGTTATTCCCAAGTGCAGCAGGTGATGGCGGCCACCAGCGGCAACGGAATCGTTTCGATCTACAACTTGCAGAGTCCCGACCGCTCGTTGACTCTGTCCAAAGACGATCAGGTGCTGGCCTTTGCGTTCGGCCGCGCCCGTTGCGAGTTTGCCTTCGTCTCTCGGCGGGGACGCATGCAGACCGGTACAAGCTCGCCGCGCGTGGTGCAGAAGCACAAGCTGGCGAGTGCGGCAATCATGCCGGTGACGCTTGAATTCGCCCCCAATCGGCGATTGCTGGCGGTGGGAGAAGAGCGCGGCTACGTGTCATTTTTTGACCTGGAGTCGGGAGCCTGTCACCGGTTCACCACCGGTCGCCACGAAGCCGTCACGACCGTCCGCTTCTCGCCCGACGGTAAAACACTGGCCCTTGGGGACTCCGCCGGCGCGATCCAGGTGGCCCCTTTGCCCGCGGAGATTTTGCCGCCCGTCGTGCCGCCAAAAGAGTTGGCCCTCGACCTGGCCGCCAGCACCATGGCCCAGTTGCAGCGGATCGTCGGCGAAGGCGCAACCCAGTCATCCGCAAAGGCGCCGCCGTGAGCGACCTGAGTTCTCGCGACAAGTCGCTGATTGAACACATCAGCACACATTGGCCGACCGTTGAGGACCCCGCCAAGTTCGTCCTCCGCTATGCCCCCGCCGTGCGGGCCTATCTCGAGCGGTTGCTCAAGGGGACGCAGGACGTGGACGACGTGACGCAGGACTTTCTGGCCCGTGTGATGAGCCGCGGGTTCTCGTCATCGCAAATCAACCGCGGCAGGTTCCGCGACTATCTGCGGGTCGCGGTGCGACACGCGGCCATCGATCATTTTCGCAGCAGGCGACCGGTCACTGTCGAGAATCGCCGCTTGGACGAAATGTTGGCCTCGCCCCAAGACACGCTGTGGACCGACTCGTGGCGAACCTGCTTGTTAAATGCGGCCTGGCAACGTCTGCGGCAGTTCCAGCAAACCAATCCCGGCAATCTGTATCACACGATCTTGAAACTGGCGACCGATCGGCCGGAGGAAACCTCGGCCCAGTTGGCCGAAAGGGTCAAACGCAAAACGGGCCACGAACTGCGCCCGGACGCCTTCCGTCAACAGCATCACCGGGCCCGCCGAAAGTACGCCGAATTTCTGGTCGAACAGATACGGGAGTCTCTCGTCGACGACCAGCGCGACCAGCTCGACGAAGAGTTGTGTGAACTGGGCCTGGACGTGTTTGTGCGCGACTATCTGGCGTAGCGGACCGCTGCGCCGACTTTCTCGGTTTACGCCGCGCGCCCTTCCGGCCAACTCTTTTTACCGCAGAAAAAGACTTTTTTCTCGTGTCACGTTCCGCCGCCGCGCCCGTCTGGTAAGTCAGGCGACGTTGCGCACTGCGGGAGACACGATATGAACGCCTGGCTTGCCCATTTTGGCATCGGAAAGACACGCCGGGGACGAAAGCGGTCCCGGCACGGCATTTGCCCAGCCCGGCGCCTGAGGCTGGAGTCGCTGGAACGGCGGCAGCTCTTGGCCGTTACGCCCGAGTTGGTCCGCGACATCGACATGGGCACAATGGCCAGCGACCCCAATCATTTCACGCAGGCCGGTTCGGTCGTGTATTTCACCGCCAACAACGGCAATTCAGGCGTGGAGTTGTTTCGCGTCGACGGCTCGTCGGCCGGCGCATCGATGTTGCGCGACATCAACGCCGGGGCTGCCAGTTCCAATCCCACGTCACTAGTGAACGTGGGGGGGACGCTCTATTTTCTGGCCAACGACGGCGTCAACGGACTCGAGCTGTGGAAATCCAACGGCACGGCCACGGGTACCCAGTTAGTCCGCGACATTCGTCCGGGCGCCGGCGACGGCCCGTCTACCGACCTGGTGGTGATTGGCAGCACGATGTATCTGGGGGCCGACGACGGAACCTTGGGCAACGAACTCTGGAAGAGCGACGGCACATCCAGCGGCACCATGTTGGTGCGCGACAGCGCGTCGGGAAGCGCCGGTATCAGTCCCCAGAACCTAGCCGCCGTCGGAACCACGCTCTACTTCTCCGCGTTCGACACGACCAACGGCCGGGAACTTTGGAAATCCAACGGCACGAGCACCGGCACGGCGCTGGTTCGCGACATTCGCGTCGGCGCCGGACCCAGTAGTCCCACGCTGCTCACCAATGTCTCGGGCACGCTGTTTTTTTCCGCCGATGACGCTGCGGCCGCGGGCGGAGAACTTTGGAAATCCAACGGCACGAGCACCGGCACCGTGTTGGTCAAAGACATTCATCCAGGGGCGCTCGATTCTTATTTAGGCGAGTTGACCAATGTCGCCGGCGTGCTGATGTTCCGCGCCTTCGACGGAACCAACGGCGCCGAACTGTGGAAGTCCAACGGCACGAGCACCGGCACCGTCATCGTGCAGGACCTCATGGGCGGCTCAGACAGCTCGACTCCTGCCTACCTCACCAACGTCAATGGCGTGCTCCTTTTCGTGGCTGAGAACAGCTCGAATGGGCGCGAATTGCACAGCACCGACGGCCTAGGCATTTCGACCATCAAAGACATTCTCCCGGGCATCGCCAGCAGCCAGCCTGCGTACCTGACCAACGTGAATGGTGTGCTGTACTTTACGGCCAACGACGGCAACGTGGGCAAGGAACTCTGGCGTACCGAAGGAAATTTTTCCAGCACGCGCGTGGCCAAGGACATTCTGCCGGGAGTCGGCTCATCAAACCCGAAGTATTTGGCCAACCTCAATGGCACGCTGTACTTCGCCGCCAACAATGGCGTCGCCCGGAACGAACCGTGGCGGACCACGCTGGGCTTTCCCTACGCGCGACTGGCCGCCGATGCGAACGTCGTACCGGTCGGTTCCGACCCCAGTCAACTCACCGCCGTCGGCGGCAAGCTCTACTTCACCGCCAATACCGGTTTGGCAGGCAGCGAACTGTGGACGAGCAATGGTTCGTCCAGTGGGACCAACTTGGTGGTGGACGCCACTCCCGGTCCGTCGTCTGGCCTACCTGGCCAACTGACCAATGTATCGGGCGCCTTGTTCTACAGAGTCGCCTCGCCCGGCCATGGCGTTGAGCTGTGGCGCACCGACGCGGCGGGGACCAGCAACTTCGTCGAGATCTATCCGGGCGCGAATGGCTCGTCGCCAGGTTCACTCGTCAACGTGAACGGGACGCTCTTCTTCGCGGCCGAAGGTCCAGTAGTTGGACGAGAGCTGTGGCGGTCCAACGGAGCGGAATCGAACACCGCTTCGGTCGTCGACCTGGCGCCGGGCGTGGATTCATCCAATCCCGACGATCTGGTGAACGTGGGCGGCACGATCTACTTCGCCGCCACGACCGCCGCCAACGGCCGCGAACTGTTCCGATCGACCGGCTCGGGGGCGGGGCTGGTCCGCGACATTAACACGTTCGGCGGCGCGGCCAGCTCGTCGAACCCGGATAATCTAATCAACTGGGGCGGCACGCTCTTCTTCACCGCCACCGACGGCATCAACGGCGTGGAACTCTGGAAGAGCGACGGGACCAGCACCGGCACCGTCATGGTGCGCGACATTCGCCTGGCCATCACCCAATCGAGCAACCCTGGCAACCTGTTCGTCCATCAAGGGACGTTGTATTTCTCGGCCAACGACGGCGTAAGTGGATACGAACTGTGGAAGAGCGACGGGACCTGCACGGGAACCGTGCTCGTCCGCGAAATTCTCGGCGGCGCACTCTCTTCGTCGCCCACCCACTTCGCTTCGCTGGGAACGACGATGATCTTTGCCGCCACTGACGCAACTGGAACGGAACTCTGGAAGTCCGACGGGACCAGCAGCGGCACCGTCCAGATCCGCGACATCAACTTCGGGGCAGGAAACGGCGCCTTGGGGCGACCCGTGGAAGCCGCCGGCAAGCTGTACTTTCCGGCCAACGACGGCCTGGCCGGCGTTGAACTCTGGGAAACCAACGGCACGAGCTCCGGCACCGTGCTGGCCGCCGACCTGAATCCTGGCCCCGGTTCGTCGTCGCCGCAGAACCTGCTCAACGTCAATGGCACGCTGTATTTTGCCGCCAACAACGGCGCCATCGGAAACGAACTTTGGAAAGTCACGTTCGCGGCCCCTCTGGCCGTGCCGACCTTGGACAATAAGCAATTGCTTAAGTTCGACAGCACCGGCTCAGCCGTAGTGT